>JAOUHR010000128.1 GCA_029884515.1 Gemmatimonadota bacterium | reverse complement strand
GACGAATCTGCGCCCGTGCGCGCCCGGGGTCGAGCGGCGTGGCATATTGGCAGCGATGAACGAGCCCATCGCCACCGCACTCCTCCTCTCGCTCGCCGGTCTGCTCCTCGCCGGCAGCGTGCTCTCGACGCGCGCCTCCGAGCGGACGGGCGTCCCCGCGGTGCTGGTCTTCCTGGCGGTGGGCATGCTGGCGGGGGAGGATGGCCTGCTCGGCATCCAATTCAACGACTACGGGCTCGCCTTCCGCGCCGGGACCATCGCGCTCGTCCTGATCCTCTTCGACGGTGGCCTGAACACGCCGCTGCCGAAGGTGCGGCCATTCTGGGGCGCGGCGATCACGCTGGCCACCGGCGGCGTGCTGATGACCGCGGCGATCATCGCCGGAAGTGCGCGCCTGCTCGGGCTGCCGTGGGAGCTGGCGATGCTGCTCGGCGCGATCGTCTCCTCCACGGATGCGGCGGCGATCTTCAGCGTGCTCCGCGGCGGCGGCGTGACGGTGCAGCACAAGGTGGCGGCGACGCTCGAGCTCGAGTCGGGTCTCAACGACCCGCTGGCCGTGCTGCTCACGCTCGCGCTGACCGTCGCGATCGGCGCTGGGGGAACGGAGCTCTCGTGGGTGTCGCTCGCAGGCCATGGGATGCTCGAACTGCTCGTCGGCACCACGGTCGGGTGGCTCGCCGGGCGCGGCGCGGTCGCGGTGCTGCGGCGCCTCCGACTCCGGGCGACGGGGCTCTACCCGGCGCTCACGCTCGCACTCGCGCTCTTCACCTATGGGCTGGCGACGCTCCTGGGCGGGAGCGGCTACCTGGCCGCGTACGTCGCCGCGCTCATCGTGGGCAACGCCGACCTCCCGTACCGGGCGAGCCTCGCGCGGGTGCACGATGCGCTCGCCTGGCTCAGCCAGATCGTGATGTTCCTTCTGCTCGGCCTGCTCGTCTCGCCGCAGCGGATCGCCGAGGTCGCGGTGTTGGGCCTCGCGGTCGCGTTCGTGCTCGTCTTCGTCGCGCGCCCGGTGTCGGTCGCGGTGCTGCTCGCGCCCTTCCGCTACACGGCGAGGCAGACGATGGGGGTATCGTGGGCGGGCCTGCGTGGCGCGGTGCCCATCATCCTCGCGACCTATCCCGTGCTCCGCGGACTGGACGGAGCGGAGGAGCTGTTCGATCTGACCTTCTTCGTGGTGGTGGTGAGTGCGCTCGTCTGCGGCGGCACGATCCCCTGGGTGATGCGGAAGCTCGAGCTCGAGTCCGACGAACCGCCGCCGCCGCCGGCGGTGCTGGAGATTATCTCCACGCAGCCGCTCACCGGGCTCCTGCTCTCATTCCATGTGCAGGAGGCCCTCGACGTGACGGGGGTCCCGCTGCGCGACATCCCCTTCCCGGAGGGCACCGCGATCACGCTGATCCTCCGTGACGACACGATCATCGTCCCGAAGGGGAACACCGTGCTCGTGGCGGGCGACCACGTGTACGTCGCCACTGTGCCCTCGGACCGACCGTTCGTCCAGTTGTTGTTCGGTCGTCCCGAGGTGAG
The DNA here is from genome assembly GCA_029884515.1 of Gemmatimonadota bacterium. GTDB lineage: Bacteria > Gemmatimonadota > Gemmatimonadetes > Gemmatimonadales > Gemmatimonadaceae > Pseudogemmatithrix. Next base: position 4,560 of record JAOUHR010000128.1, on the reverse strand, counting down.
TTGAGCGACGGGCCCCGTTAGATTGGGCGACGGCGGGCAGTGGCGCCCGTCATCGCGATGGAGATCCCGTGCCGCTCATCCCGTTCGACTCCATGCCCGACGACGCCCGCCTCTGGGTGTTCGGCGCTCGCGCGCCGCTGGACGAGGTGGACGCGCCGCGGCTCCTGCTGGCGGTGGACCGCTACCTCTCCACCTGGGCGGCGCACGGGACGCCCCTCACCTGCGCGCGGGACTTCCGCGACGAGTACTTCCTGGTGGTCGCGGTGGACGAGCGCGCGTCCGGCGCGTCGGGGTGCTCGGTCGACGGGCTCTTCCGCGCACTGCAGGAGGTGGAGGAAGGGATCGGCACGTCCATGGTCGGCGGCGGGCTCGCCTTCTTCCGCGACCGTGCCGGGTTCGTGCATGGCGTGACGCGCGCGGAGTTCGAGAAGATGGCTGCACGTGGCGACGTGCATGGCGAGACGATGGTGTTCGACACCACGCTCAGCACGGCCGGTGACTTCCGCGCGGGCTTCGAGCGGCCCGCGCGGGAGTCGTGGCACGCCAGCCTCTTGCCGGATCAGGCCCGGATGTAGTCGCCCTGCCAGTCCTTCACGGCCTGCTTGATCGCCTTCTCCTCCGTCAGCTCGCCCTTCAGGACACGCTCCATGAGGCCCGCCATCTCGGCGTCGCCTGCGAAGCGGAGCCCGACGATCTGGCGCAACGAGAGTTCTCCGAACCGGGCGAAGAGCGCCGGCGGGACGATCTCCTTCAGGCGGAGGCGCATCTCGAGCCGGATGAGGCGATCCTGGACCCTCATCGCCATCGCGCGCGACGCGAACACGGCTGCTGCGATCGCGAAGCCATAGATCGCGTAGAGGATGTGCATCGTCGAGGGGTCGCGGATGGCGCCCCACGTGAGGTGCAGCGCGGCGATCGCGGTGACGGGGAACGCGAAGAAGTGCCACACCGGGTACCAGCGCGTGTGGTTGGCGTAGGTCTGCTTCTCTTGTGCCATGTCAGGATGGGATTGAGGAGGGTGGTCGGATTCGGCGGGGCCCATGATACTACGGCGGCCCGGCCTCGCGCGCATGGCGCTTGAGCCGGTTCACCATCGCCGTGAGCCCGGTCTCCCGGGCGCTGAGCCCGAGGCCGCGCATCATGCGCGGCACGAAGTCGTCGGGGATGGCGAGGGTCGTGGAGGGCGGCTGGTCGTTCACGGCACCGAAGACGATCGCGAGGAAGGCAGCCACCGTGGGCGACTCCCGCACGTTGACGTCGGCATAGAAGTGGATGTGCCCGTCCCGCACCTCCGGGAAGACGTCCACCCGGGTCTGGCACTCGGGGACCGTGAAGGCCGCGCGGTCGAGGGCGGCGAGGTGTGGGGGCAGGGGTTCGAGCCGCTTCGCGTAGCCCACGAGCGACTGCATCTTCTCCTCGCGGCTCATCGCGGCGAACCGGTCGAGGACGCGAGCGACGTCCTGGGGCAGGGGTCCGGCCGGCGATTCGCCGGCGCCGGTGGGGCCTTCGGACCGGGAGTCCGGTGCGTCGGTCGGGGGAGGAACGCTCATGCGGGGAATATGCCGGTCGAGGCCTTGACCGATGTTAACTGGGCGATTAGTTAACGGCATGCCTGCGCGCGCCACCGCACCTGCTCCCGAGTCCCGGACCGCGATCCTCGACGCCGCCGAGGATCGCTTCGCGCGGCAGGGCTTCGACGCGACCACCATCAAGCAGATCGCCGCCGATGCGGGCGTGAACAGCGCCCTCCTCTACTACTACTTCGCCGACAAGGAGGCGCTCTACGGCGCCGTGGTCACGCGCTTCATCGGGCGCATCGTCGCCGCCGTCGCGCCCAGCGTCGGAGGCGACGACACGCCGGCCGAACGCGTCCGCGCCTTCGCCCGCCGCCAGGCGGCCACCTTCGAGTCGGAGCCACGCTTCCGGAAGCTCCTCGGACGCGAGTTGATCGACTTCGACGCGCGGCACGCGCAGTCCGCCTTCCGCCATCTCGCTGCCACCACCTTCGCGCGGCTCCACGCCAGCATCGTCGAAGGACAGCGCGCGGGCATCTTCCGCGACGACCTCGACCCGCGCTTCGTCGCCATCTCACTCGTCGGGCAGACGGCCTACTTCCACTTCGCTCGGCCCGCGGTGGAGATCCTCCTCGCCGACGGCAAGCCGCTCCCCGCGGGCACGTCCGATGCCTTCGCCGAGCACGTGGCCGATTTCACGCTTGCGGCGCTTGCGCCGGTGCGCACCCGTGCGACCGCATCGCGCACGAGTTCCGTGACTCCACCCAAGACCCGCGTACGCCCCAAGGGGCGCCGCAGGCACGGCACATGACCCTCAGCGATCCTCAGACCCGCCCGCCGCTCCTGGCCTTCCTCCTCGTCGCCGCCGCGTGCGGTGCCGCGTCCTCGGACACCATCGAGGCCACCGGCACCGTCGAGTTCACCGAAACGGCGATCGCCGCCACCTCGCTCGGTCGCGTCGAGCGCGTGCTCGTGGAGGAGGGCGACCGGGTGCGCGCGGGCGACACCTTGGTCGTGCTCGTGCAGCCCACCCTGGCCGCGACCCGTGCGCAGCTCGTCGCGCATGTCGCCTCCGCGCGCGCCGTGCTCGCCGACGCGGTGCGCGGCCCGCGGCAGGCGGAGATCGCGGCGGCCGAGGCGAACCTCGCGGCGCTCTCGGCCGAGGCGGCGCGCACGGCGTCGGACGTCACGCGCCTCACGCCCCTCGCCGAGCGCGACTTCGCGTCGGCCCAGCAGTTCGAGGCGGCCCGCGCCGCCGCATCGATCGCGGCCGCACGGCGCGATGCGGCCGCTGCCCAGCTCGACCTGCTCCGAGAGGGGACGCGCCCCGAGCAGGTCGCCGCCCGCCGTGCGGACTTCACCGCCGCCGAGGCCGCCCTCGCGGTCGCCGACGCCACGGCGCGCGACCTCGTGCTCCTCGCGCCAGTGAGCGGTCGCGTGATCACGCGGCGCGCCGAACCCGGCGAGGTGCTGCCCGTGGGGGCGACGGCCCTCGTGCTCGCCGAGACAGGACGGCAATGGGTGCGCATCTATGTCGGACAGTCCGTGCTCCCGCTCGTCCGGCCGGGGGCGACGCTCACCGCCACGCTTGACGCCTTCCCCGACCGCCCGATCAGCGGCGTGGTGCGTGAGGTCTCGAGCGAGGCCGAGTACACGCCGCGTGTCGCGCTCACGGAGAAGGAGCGTGCCGACCTCCTGTTCGGAGTGCGCGCGGAATTCCGTGACACGACGGAGATGCTCAAGGCCGGCCTCCCCGTCACCGTGCGACTGGCACGTCCGATCCCGTGAGCGCCAGATGAGCGCCGAAGGCGCGCCCGCGGCCTTCACCCCGCCCCCGCCCACGGCGAACGGTGGCGTCGCCGTGGAGACGCACCAGCTCCGCAAGGAGTTCGGGTCACTCGTGGCCGTGGAGTCGCTCGACCTCACCATCGCGCGCGGGGAGGTGTTCGGCATGCTCGGGCCCAACGGCTCGGGAAAGACGACCACCATCAGGATGCTCTGCGGCCTGATGAAGCCCACCGCGGGATGGGCGCGCGTGGTGGGGCACGACATCACAACGGAGAGCGAGACCATCCGGCGGAAGATCGGTTACATGTCGCAGCGCTACGGACTCTACGACGACCTCACGGTGGAGGAGAACCTCCGCTTCTACGCGACCGTCTACGGGCTCCACGGGAAGGCGCGCGCCGAGCGCCTCGACGCACACCTGAGCGACCTCGGCTTCAACCAGCGGCGCGACCAACTCGCCGGCACGCTCTCCGGCGGGTGGAAGCAGCGTCTCGCGCTGGCGTGCGCGACGGCCCACCGTCCCGAGATGCTGTTCCTCGATGAACCGACCGCCGGCGTGGACCCGGCGGCGCGCCGGCGGTTCTGGGAGACGATCTACGAGTTGGCGGGCAAGGGCACGACGATCCTCGTCACCACCCACTACATGGACGAGGCCGAGCGCTGCCAGCGGCTCGCCTTCCTCTCGAGGGGTCACCTCATCGGCGTCGGCACGCCAAGCGAGATCACCAAGCAGTTCAACGAGCCCACCATCGAGGACGTCTTCATCACGCTCCAGAAGAAGGACGAGGCGCACGTATGACGCTCCGGCGCCGCATCGCGGACTCACGCTTCTGGCCGATGCTCTGGAAGGAGTTCATCCAGATGCGCCGCGACCGGCTCACGCTGGGGATGATGACGATGCTCCCCGCGATCCAACTCCTCCTCTTCGGCTACGCGATCCAGACCGACGTGCGCCACCTGCCCACCGTGGTGCTGGACGAGTCGCGCACGGCCGAGAGCCGGCTGCTGGCCCAGACGCTCATGAACACGGACGTGTTCCGCATCGTCGGCGACGTGGCCGACGCGAAGGCGCTCCGCGCCGAGATCGAGAGCGGGCGTGCATCGGCGGCGCTCGTGATCCCGCCCGACTACCAGACGCGCATCGCACGCGGCGTGCCGGCCCGGGCCCAGCTGATCGTGGATGCGGCGGACCCACAATCCTCGGGCGCCGCGCTCTCCGGAGCACAGCTCGCCGCGCAGGCGCGCGGCGTGGAGATCA
>JAOUHR010000548.1 GCA_029884515.1 Gemmatimonadota bacterium | reverse complement strand
GACGGCGACGACGCTGATCGGGTTCGCCCGCGCGCAACGTGCGGCCGGCGGGATCGGGGCCGACTCGGCCCTCGCCCTGCTCGATCGGGCCGTCGCGGCATTCGAGGCCGCGCCCTCCTACGCCGGCGGGGTGTCCGCCTTCGTCTCCCGCGCCCGGCTGCGCAAGGAACGCGGCGACGAGCGGGGCGCGCTCGCCGACCTCGAGGAGGCCCTGACCGCGGTGGATGAGCAGCGCGCGCGCGTGGGCGGTGACGAGGAGACACGGGCGCACTATATGGAGAGCTTCTCGTCGCTCTTCGCGGAGATGGTGTCGTGGAAACTGGAGGCCGGGGATACGACGGGGGCGTTCGACTACGCCGAGCGGGGTCGTGCGCGCGCGCTGCTCGACCAGCTCGCGGCCGGCAAGATCGACCTGCGCAGCAGCATCCCGGACGAGGAGCGGCCCGCCCTCGAGCGGCGCGAGGCCGATGCGCAGTCGCGCCTCGCCGAACTGCAGCAGCGCATCACGCTGCTGCGCTCGCGGGGCGATCTCCCCGCGACCGAGCGCAGCGCGCGCATCGGGGTGCTCGACGATTCGCTCCACACGGCCGAGGAGGCCTATCAGCAGGTCTACGCGGACATCAAGAACGCCAGCCCGCTCTGGCGCGACGAGATCACCTCCGGTGGCCGGCCGGCGTCACTCCAGGAGATCCAGCGCTCGGTGGTGCCCGCCGACGGGATGCTGGTGTCGTACCAGATCGGTGAGCGGCAGAGCTTCGTCTTCGTCGTCCCTCCCCGCGGCGGACATCCGCAGGCCTTCCCGCTCACGGTCTCCGACTCGGCCGCCGCGGTGCTCGGGATCGGGGCGGGCGAGCTGACGATCGGCGCACTCCGGCGCGTCCTTGGCGGCGACTCCACCGATGCGCAGGCCGCCACCGGCGGGCTCTTCCAGGAGCTGAGCCGCAGCACGAGGGGATCGCGTGTCGCCGGACGGCGCCAGCCGCACGACGCCACGGCGCAGCTCGGCGCGCTCTTCCGCGTGCTGCTGCCGGCCCCGGCCTGGGCACAGCTCCGGTCCGTCGCGGAGGTCATCGTGATCCCCGACGGCCCGCTCCACTATCTGCCGTTCGAGGCCTTGGTGGTGGACCCCGCACCGGGCGCCGGTGGCGTCAGCTACTGGCTCGACGCCGGACCTGCGATCCGGTACGCCGCGTCGGCGACGGCGCTGGCCAACATCACGCGCCGGCCCGCGGCCCGCGCGGTCGTTGGCGCGGGGCGCATGATGCTGAGCGTCTCCGATCCGATCTTCGATCCCGCGGAGGTCGCCCGCACGATCGCGGGCACCGCGCGCCCCGCGGCGCCGGATCCGGATCCGGATGCGGCGATGGACACGCGGGGCACGCGGGACAGCTATGCGCGCGGCGGGGGCTCGCTCGCGCGCCTCCCCGGCACCGCGCGCGAGACCGAGCTGGTGCGCAGCACGTTCGGCGCGGGCGCCTCGACGAAGCTCGAGGAACTGAGCGGACTCGCCGCGACGGAGTCGAACCTGCGCGCCTCCCTCGACGGCAAGCGGTTCCTGCATCTCGCGACGCACGGACTCGTCGATGCCCGGCGCGGGACGCTCTTCGCCTCCCTCGCGTTCACGCCTCCCGCCGGCGAGACGACCGACCACGAGAACGACGGCTTCTGGCAGCTCCACGAGATCTACGAGCAGCACCTCTCGGGAGTCGAGCTGGCGGTGCTCTCGGCCTGCGAGAGCAACGTCGGGCAGAACGTCGAGGGGGAGGGCGTCTTCGCCCTCGCGCGCGGCTTCACCGCCGCGGGTGCGCAGCGGGTGGTCGCCAGCCAGTGGGACGTCGACGACGCGTCCACCGCGCAGCTCATCGGTGAGTTCTTCCGGCAGGTCCTCGCCGCCGAGAGCGAGGGGCGGCCGGTGCGCTACGCGGTCGCCCTGCGGGATGCGAGACGCGCGGTGCGCCGCCAGTCGCAATGGAGCGATCCGTACTTCTGGGCGGCGTTCGTCC
>JAOUHR010000547.1 GCA_029884515.1 Gemmatimonadota bacterium | reverse complement strand
GTCGTCGGCATCGACCTCGGGTCGACCACGACCAAGGCGCTGATCCTCGATGAGAATCGGCAGATCATCGGCCGAGGGATCACGAACTCGCGATCGAACTACGATCTCGCGGCAGCGGTCGCGCGCACGGAAGCGTTCATCACCGCGCGCTTCGGCATGGTGCACGAGCGGGCAGCGGCGCTGGGCGCAGCCGGGGACGTCGGCGCGCTGCGCCGCGCGTTCGTCCTCGAGCAGATGCTGCATCAACTGCGCCATCTCGAGCAGCTGATGCTGGCGGAAGCCGAGACGTCGCTGCATCCGGAACTCGCGGGCCGGTTCAGCGAGGTGCTGCACGAGATCTGTCGGCGCATCACCGACGAGGAGGAACGGCGACTCCGGCAGCCGCAACTGGTGCGCTCGGACTTCTTCCGTGACGCCGCCGGGTCGGCGTACATGCGGATCGCGGAGGAGCTGGCGGATCCGGCCGGCGTGACCTTCGACATGCTGATCGGCGTCTACGACAAGTGCATCATCCGCGTCGAGAACGAGCCGTTGGATCTCGACTTCCGCAATCACATCGGCGCGGCCCTGCAGCGCGTCGGCAGCCGTCCGGAGTTGGCGGCCGCGGTGGACGCGGCCGTCGCGCGCGATCTCACGCCGGTGGCGACCGTGGGCACGGGGTACGGGCGGGCGCGGCTCCCGTTCCCGAAGGAACAGATCCGCTCCGAGATCCTCTGCCACGGACTCGGGGCGCACGCGATGTTCGGCGGCACGCGCACGGTGCTCGACATCGGGGGCCAGGACACGAAGGCGATCCAAGTGGACGGGGATGGGATCGTCACCGGCTTCCAGATGAACGACCGGTGCGCCGCGGGCTGCGGCCGGTACCTCGGCTACATCGCCGACGAGATGAACCTCGGGCTGCACGAGCTCGGTCCGCTGGCCGAACAGTCGCGCAAGTGCGTCAAGATCAGTTCCACGTGCACGGTGTTCGCCGGCGCCGAGTTGCGGGAGCGGCTGTCGCTGGGCGAACGACGGGAGGACATCCTGGCGGGGCTCCACCGAGCCATCGTGCTCCGCGCGATGAGTCTTCTCGCGCGCTCCGGTGGCGTGGACGACGAGTTCACCTTCACCGGTGGGGTGGCGAAGAACCCGGCGGCGGTGCGCGCGCTCCGTGACCTCGTGCAGGAGAACTATGGGGACCGGACGCTCAACATCTCCGACGACAGCATCTACACGGGCGCGCTCGGCGCGGCGCTCTTCGCCCACCGGACGGCCGCCTGATGCCGATCACGACCGGGATCGACGTGGGATCCGGCGCCGTCAAGGTCGTCGTGATGGACTGCGGCAGCGCGGACGCGTCGCAGGTGCTCAGCAAGTCCTCGTCGCGGATCCGGCGTCGCGACATCGCCAAGGTGGTGGAGGAGGTCTACGCGGCCGCCGTCGAGGGCGCGGGCTCACCCGAGATCGTCTATGTGGCCACGACCGGGGACGGCGAGGAGGTGCCGTTCGCGACGGGACACTTCTACGGGATGACGACGCACGCGCGTGGCGCACTCTTCCTCGAGCCGCGCGCGCGCGCCGTGTTGGACGTCGGCGCGCTGCACGCGCGTGCCGTGGCGATGGACGAGCGGGGCCGGGTGCTCGGCTACAAGATGACCAGCCAGTGTGCGTCGGGCTCGGGTCAGTTCCTCGAGAACATCTCGCGGTACCTCGGGGTGTCGCAGGAGGAGATCGGGCCGCTCTCGCTGGAGGGGGACCGGCCGGAGAAGGTCAGCTCGATCTGCGCGGTCCTAGCGGAGACCGACGTGATCAACATGGTCTCTCGCGGGGTCTCCACCGCGAACATCCTCGGGGGTGTGCACGAGAGCATGGCGGACCGCTACGGTCGCCTCCTCAAGTCGCTCCCCGACGCGTCGGTGATCTTCGTGAGCGGCGGGTTGGCTTCTGACGTCGGCCTGCGGGCGGCCCTGCAGCGCGCGCTCGAGAAGAAGCGGCCGGCGGACGCGGCGCCGTTCGAGCTGTC
>JAOUHR010000126.1 GCA_029884515.1 Gemmatimonadota bacterium | reverse complement strand
GGACACCCGCACCGCGTGCGGGGTTCGCGTGGAAGTGGCTGGAATCTATCACGGGTCGACGTCCCGCCCCGGGGCGTCGAGGTCGGCTCCCTCGCGGCCCGCGCCGGGCACCACCGGCGCGGCGGCTTCATCCAGGAGCGCCTCGGCCCGCCGGAGGCGGTCCCGGAGGGTGGCCTTCTCCGCCACTGCCGCCATCACGTCGGCCGTCGCGCGCAGGAGCGTGCGGACCCGCGCGTCGGGCACGGCGGCATCGGCGAAGTAGAACGTGGCGGCGCCCACCACGCCCTCTGTGGTGACGAGCGGGAGCGCGACCAGTGCCCGGAATCCGAGTTCGCGCGCCACCTCCTGCCAGTCCTCGAGCCCCGGGTCCGCGAAGACGTCGGGCACCTCGATCGCCCGCCGCTCGCTCACCGCCTCCCCGCTCGGCCCGAACCCGACGCGCACCCGCATCTCGCCGAGCCAGGGCCGCCACCGTTCGGGCCAGGCGTGCGCAGCCGCGAGCCGGAGGAGCTCGGACCGGCCCTCGAGCACGAACACGGAGCCGAGCGAGGCGCCCACCACCGGGCAGCTCCGGTCGAGGGCGAACTGGAACGCCTCCTCGGGCCGCTCGGCGCGCAGGAGCGCATGGGTCAGGTCGCGCAACAGCGCGACGTCGGCCTCGGCCAGGTCCTGGTCGAGTGGCGTGTCGGGCTCCGGCACGCGCCAGATGCGGCGGCGCGACGCGCGCATCAGGGGAGCGCCAGCTCTTCCGCGATCCCGGTCACGAACCGGATGCCGAAGAGGAACGCGGTGAGCGGCAGCCGTTCGTCGTTGCCGTGCATCCGCTCCTCGTCCGGCATCTCGAGCGGGAACGGGAGGAGGCCGTACGCCTTGTAGCCCGCGCGGCGGAGGTCGGCGGAGTCGGTGGCACCCGTGCTGAGGTAGGGCACCACCGTGATGGTCGGGTCGAGCCGCTTGGCGGCGCGCTCCACGGCGGCGAAGAACTCGTTGTCGGCCGACATCGCCGGTGAATCCTCGCCGCGCGAGGTCACGGTGACGTGCACGAGGGGGTCGGCGATCTCCGCCGTCAGCCGCGCGATCACCGCATCGAGCGACTCGCCGGGCAGCGTGCGGATGTTGAGCGTGGCCGTCGCGTCGCGCGGGATGACATTGCTGCGGATGCCGCCCTCCAGGATGGTCGGCGAGATCCCGTTGCGGAGCACCGCATCGAGGGTCGGCACGGCGCGGAGCACCGTCGCGCCGCGCGCCACCCGCGCCGCATCACCTGAGGCGACGTCGGCCATCGCCCGCGCCTCAGCGGCGTCCGGCCAGGCCGCCGCGAGCGACCCGAAGAAGCGCGTGGTGGTGGGCGTGAGCACCGTCGGCTCACGGTGTGCGCCGATCGCGGCGAGTGCGCGGCCGAGCCGGCTGATCGCGTTGCCCTCGAGGGGGATCGACGCATGCCCGTCCGGTCCCGTCGCCGTCACGGTGACCACGTGCGAGACCTTCTCGGCCGTCTGCAGCGCGACATACCGCTTGCCGTTCGACATCACGCGCGTGCGGCCGCCCTCATTGAGCGCCCACTCCGCGCGGATCGCGCCGGGATGGTGCTCGAGGAGCCATCCCATCCCGAAGTCGCCACCGGCCTCCTCGTCCGCGTTGCCGACGAAGATCACGTCGCGCTTGAGCCGCACGCCTGCGCGCACGCGGCGCTGGAGCGCCTTCATCGCCTGGAAGTTGGCGATGAGCATCCCCTTGTCGTCGATCGCCCCGCGGCCGTAGAGCACGCCGTCGCGGACCGTCGCGGCGAACGGATCCACCGTCCACTGGTCGCGCTGCACGCCGACGACATCCATGTGGCCCATCAGGATGAGCGGGGTGGCCGCCGCGGCACCCGCCGCGGGGGCGCTGGCCCTCAGGCGCGCGACCACCGCGCCGCGTCCCGGCGCGGACTCGTACACCTGCGACTCGATCCCCTCGGCCCTGAAGAGCGAGTCGAGGTAGCGGGCCACGAGGAGTTCGTTCCCCGGCGGGTTCGTGGTGTTGAGGCGGATCAACCCCTGCAGCTGTGCCGTCGCCTCGCGGAGGAGGGCGTCGTCGGTGCCCTGCGCACCGAGCGGCAGGGCGAGGCCCAGCGACACACCGAGCGCGACGAGGGCGGTCCGGGAGCGGAGCCGGCGGCCCGACGTGCGGGACGACACCGGACGCATCACGCCGCACCCGCCATCAGCCGCCTGGTGAGCGCCTCGCGCAGCCGCACCGTCACCGGCCCCGGCTTGCCGTTCGCGATCGGCTCCCCGTCGAGCTCGACGATGGCCTGCACGTCGGTCGTCGTGCCGCAGACGAAGAGCTCGTCCACCCGCGGCAGGTCGCTGAGCGACACGGGCCGCTCCTCGAGCGGGATCCCGAGTTCATGCGCAAGGGAGACGATCTCCATCCGCGTGATCCCGGGGAGGATGTAGTGGCAGAGCGGATAGGTGCGCAGCACGCCCCCGACCACCATGAACGCGTTCGTCGCCGCACCCTCGGTCACCATCCCGTCGCGGTGGAAGAGCGCCTCGTACGCGCCGGCCTCCTGCGCCGCCTGCCGCGCGAGCACCGCGCCGAGGAGGTTCACCGTCTTGAGGTCGCACCGCGACCAGCGGATGTCGGGGAGCGTGATCCCCTTCGCGCCATTCGTGCGCATCGCCACGTTGGGCGTGAAGCGCGCGGTGGAGCCGAAGACGGTGGTGGGCGTGTCCGCCGGCGGGAAATGGTGGATGCGCGGCGCGGCGCCGCGCGTGACCTGGAGGTAGACCGTCGCCTCGCCGGTGGCGAGCCCGTTCTCCTTCACCAGGCGCTCGCAGACCGCGCGCAGCGTGGCCGACTCGGCGCCGTCCTGCCTGATGCGCAACCCGGCGAGCCCGTTCGCCATCCGCGCCGCGTGCGCGTCCCACGCGAAGAGGCGGCCCTCGATCACGCGCACCACCTCATAGATGCCGTCGCCGAAGAGGAAGCCGCGATCCTCCACCGGGATCCGCGCGTCCTCGCGCGCCACGTACGTGCCGTTCAGGTAGACCTTGGTCATCCGCGCGCGCCTCTGCTCGACTGGGTTAACCGACCATCCGCTCGATCGCCGCGATCACCGGCCGGAAGGAGAGTCCCCTCCCCGCCACGCGCCGCGCCTGCTCCTCCGCCAGCTCACGCTGGCCCTGCCCGAACAACTCCTCCACCATCCACGGCCCCGCGGAAGGGTTCCGCCACCAGTCCTCGTTGAACCGCTCACGCAGCGACTCGTCGAGCACCGCCTGCAGCTGCCACGCCCGCAGGTAGCGCACCGCATAGTAGCGCGGGTCCACGTCCACGAAGGCATCCGCGCGCTGGTACCGGAATCCCGTGGCGTCCGTGAGCGTCTGCACGAAGAGGTCCGGTAACGCGTCCCACGACACCGCACCGCCGTGCAGTTCGGTCTCATAGATGAGCTTCGCCGCGTACCGCCGGATGAACTGCAGCTCCTCGAAGCCCGCCGAGCGCAGGTAGCCCGGCATCTCCTTCTTGCCGAGGCCCGTGTAGCGCGTGAGCCAGCCCCGGTCCTTGAGCCGGTGGTCGAAGAGCATCGCGTACCCCTCGGTCACCGAGTTGTCGCCGAGCCAGCGGAACTCGAACGGGAGCGTGCGCTTCATGTTCGCGAAGTGGAGCGCGTGGCCGAGCTCGTGCATCAGCGTGGTCCAGTCGTTCTGGCCGCCGTGCGGGCGGAGCACGAGGTGCACCACGTCGGGGATGCGCACGGGCGCGCAGAAGGCGCGTGAGCGCTTCCCCTCCCGCTCGCCCGTGTCGTAGCGCACGCGGCCCTCGGCGTCCGGGCTGGTGCCCATCTCGGTCACCTGGCGCCGCACCTCGCGCTCCATCGCCTCGGCCGTGAAGAAGGCGTCGAACTCGGGGGCGCGCATGAGGGCGATGGCGTCGGCGCGGGTCGCCTCGGCGGGCGTGATGCCGAGCCCGCGCTTGAGGAACGCGGGGAACAGGTCGTCCCACATCGCCTGCGTGTCGCGCAGGAAGGCCTCGCACTCCGCGCGCACCGCCGCGAGCGAGACGCCGCTCAGGGCCTCGAAGGTCGCGTTGTACGTGGGCGCGATGTCGAGCGAGGCGACCACCTCGTGCTCCTTCTGGAGCCGCTCGCGGCGGATGGGCGCGAGCTCGCGCTCCACGAGTGCGGCGCGCGCGTCGTCGAGCGCGTGGCGGACCTTCGCCTCGCGCGTGTTGCCGATCGTGATCGCCGCGCGCTGGTACGGTTCCTGGCCGCCATCGGGCAGCCTGATGACCGCCGAGCCCTCCCAGGCGATCTCGCGCTCCTCGAGCGGGGCGAGCGCGCGCCCCGCGCGCGACTCGACGAGCCAGTCGAGCAGGAGGCGCGCCGAGCGGAACGACTCCGAGGGCGCAGTGCCCGCCTGCCCAGTGCCCGCGGGCGCAGTGCCCGCGGGCGCGTGCTCGCGGAAGAGGTCGAGCGCGAGGCGGAACGCATCGTCTCCGTACGCGTCGCGATGTTTCTCGTAGATCGGCTGGAGCGCCGCGCCCTGCTTGAGGCCGGCGTGCGCGGCGTGGTACTCCGCCGACACCTCCTCGAGGAACCGCTCCCCCTTCGCGCGCAAGGCGTCGAGGGGTGTCGCCTCGGGAGCCTGACGCGCGCTCTTCATCGCCCGGACCTCACGCACGGCTCGGCGCCGCTCAGCCCGCGAGGGCCGCTTCGGCCCGCGGGTGGTCCGCCTCGAGGTAGCGCGTCAACACCTCCGTCACCTGCGACGACGCGACGCGGATCTGCCCCATGTCGTCGCGGAAGCGGATCGTCACGTCGTCGTGCTGCGTGGAGTCGCCATCGATCGTGATGCCGAACGGCGTGCCCGCCTCGTCCTGCCGGCGGTAGCGCCGGCCGATCGCGCCGGCCTCGTCGTAGAACACGTTGAAGCGCTTCCGGAGCGCGGCCGCGATCCGATGGGCCATCTCCGGCTGGCCGTCCTTCTTGGTGAGCGGGAAGACGCCCGCCTTGATGGGTGCGATCGCGGGGTGGAAGCCGAGCACCGTGCGCCCCTCCGTCTCGCCGGGCACCGCTTCCTCGCGGAGCGCGTTGACCATCAGCGCGAGCGTCACGCGGTCGGCGCCCACCGAGGTCTCGACCACGTACGGCAGGTAGCGCTTGTTCTGCACCTGGTCCACGTACTCGAGCTTCTTCGTGCTGAACTGCTGGTGCTGCGAGAGGTCGAAGTCGGAGCGGTTGTGCACGCCCTCGATCTCCTGGAAGCCGAGCGTGCCACCGAAGTCGAAGTTGATGTCGAACGCGGCGCGCGCGTAGTGCGCGAGCTCCTGCGCCGTGTGCTGGTGGAACGCGAGGCGGTCCCGGTCGAGCCCGAGCGAGAGGTGCCACGCCATCCGCGCGGCCTTCCACTTCTCGAACCACTCCATGTCCGTGCCCGGCTCCACGAAGTACTGCATCTCCATCTGTTCGAACTCGCGGGTGCGGAACGTGAAGTTCCCCGGCGTGATCTCGTTGCGGAACGCCTTCCCGATCTGCGCGATGCCGAACGGCACCTTCTGCCGCGTGGCCTGCTGCACGTTCAGGAAGTTCACGAAGATCCCCTGCGCCGTCTCCGGCCGCAGGTAGACCACCGACGCCGATTCCTCCACCGGCCCCATGAAGGTCTTGAACATCAGGTTGAACTGCCGCGGCTCGGTGAGCTGGCAGTCCCCGTGCTCGCCCGGCTTCCTGCTCGGCTTCCGCGGGCACTGCGCGTCCTCGAGCTTGTCGGCGCGGAAGCGCGCCTTGCACGCCTTGCAGTCCACGAGCGGGTCGGAGAATCCGGCGACGTGGCCGCTCGCCTCCCAGACCTTCGGGTGCATCAGGATGGCGGCGTCGAGCCCTTCCACATCATCGCGCTCGCGCACCATCGCGTTCCACCAGCGCGCCTTGACGTTGTTCTTGAGCTCCACGCCCAGCGGTCCGTAGTCCCAGACGGAGCCGGTGCCGCCGTAGATCTCCGACGACTGGAAGATGAAACCCCGGCGCTTGGCGAGGCTGACGAGCGCTTCGAGGACGTCGGGACGGGGCATGAACGCGGGAGGGGCCGGAGGGAGGTGGTGGACCCCGAATCTAACACC
>JAOUHR010000127.1 GCA_029884515.1 Gemmatimonadota bacterium | reverse complement strand
GGCGGAGGTGAAGAGGCTCCCGGGGGCGAGGTTCTCCATCCGTTCGCGCAGCCCCTCCTGCGCCTCGGGCGCGAGGCGATCCATCTTGTTGAAGACGTAGGTCATCGGCAGGTGCTGCACGCCGAGCTCGGCGAGGACGTCGTCCACCACGAAGCGCTGCTCCTCCCAGCTCGGGTGGCTCGCGTCGATCACGTGCAGCAGCAGCTGCGCCTCGGCGACCTCCTCGAGCGTCGCGCGGAAGCTCGCCACCAGGTGATGCGGCAGCTTGCGGATGAAGCCGACGGTGTCGGTGAGGAGCACGGACTGGCCGTCGCCCACCGGCACCTCCCGCGTGAGCGGGTCGAGCGTGGCGAAGAGGCGGTCCTCGACGAAGATCTCGTCGGCGCCGGCGATGCCGCGCAGGATCGAGCTCTTCCCCGCATTCGTGTACCCCACGAGCGACGCGCGGAAGCTCCCCGTGCGCCCCGCGCGCTGCACCTGCCGGGCCTGCGTGATCTCCACCAGCCGCTCCTTGAGCAGCTTGATGCGATGCCCGACCAACCGGCGGTCGGACTCGAGCTGCGTCTCGCCCGGGCCGCGCACGCCGATGCCCCCGCGGAACTTCTCGAGGTGGGTCCACATCCGCGTCAGCCGTGGCAGGGAGTACTCGAGCTGCGCGAGTTCCACCTGCGTGCGCGCCTCGGCCGACCGCGCGCGCGTGGCGAAGATGTCGAGGATGAGCTCCGCGCGGTCGATCACCCGCTTGCCGAGTTCCCCCTCGAGGTTCTTGCCCTGCGCCGGCGAGAGCTCGTCGTCGAAGATCACGAGGGTCGCCTCGCGGTCCGCGACCATCGCCTTCAGCTCCTCCACCTTCCCGCGCCCGACGTACGTGGCGGGATCGGGGCGGTCGAGCTGCTGGGTGAGGGTGCCGACGACGGTCGCCCCCGCCGTGTCCGCGAGCCGCTCGAGTTCCTCGAGGTGCTCGGTGACGTGGTGGCGGGCGTTGGAGCGCTTGATGGGCGCCCCGACCAGGATGGCGCGCTCCTGCGGCGCCTTGAGTTCGATGAGGGAACGGATGGCCGGCGGGGTCGAGGGCGGGGTCAGGTGCCGGATGCGGGCACGTCCCCCAATCTAGCGTGCCGCGTCGATCCGACCCACGCCCGAGTACGGGCGCGTGATGTTCCCGAACGGCGTCACCACCGTGAACTGCCCCTTCACGCGATAGTCGAGCGTGCCAGCGAGCGTGAAGCGCATGAGCGCCGCGCGCACCGCGGCCACGTCGAAGTCCACCGGCACCACGATGTCGGAGCGCCCCTTCTGCGTGAGCGTCACCAGCTTGTCGATCGCCCCGGTCGCGACCTGGTTCGTGTCCACCCACACCTGGTACGTGATGCGCGTGGCGTCGAGGCGGTACTCGTTGGGATTGTAGACATCGAGGATCACGTCGAGCGAACCGCCCTGCAGCCCGATGCTCCTGACCCGCACGTCCTTCACCTCCACCACCGGGTCGGCGAACGCCTGCCGGGCGAGCGAGCGGCATCCCACGAGGCCCGTCAGCGCGAGTGCGCCCATCACCAGCATGCGTCTCCCGGTCATGCGTCGTCCTGTGCAAAGGGGGTTTCACCCGCGGCATCCATCCGCTCACGGAGCCCACGCCACCACGCGAGTCGCTTCGCGACCTCCTTCTCGAAGCCGAACTCGCCGGGCACGTAGTACTCGGCGCCGCGGAGCGCGTCCGGAAGATACTCCTGCGGCGTGTAGGCCTCGGGCACGGCGTGCGCATACTGGTACCCGGCGCCGTACCCCAGTTCCTTCATGAGCTCCGTGGGCGCGTTGCGGATGGCGAGCGGCACGGCAGCCGCGGGCGAGGTCCGTGCGGCCTCGAGGGCCGCACCCCACGCCGCGTACACGCGGTTCGACTTGGGGGCGGTCGCCAGGTACACGGCCGCCTCGGCCAGCGCGAGTTCGCCTTCGGGTGAACCGAGGAAGTGATAGGCGTCCCGCGCCGCGAGGGCCACCTGCAGCGCCCGCGGGTCGGCGAGCCCGACGTCCTCGGTGGCGAAGCGGACCGTGCGGCGCGCGATGTACATCGGGTCCTCGCCACCCTCGATCATGCGCGCGAGCCAGTAGAGCGCCGCCTGCGGATCCGAGCCGCGCAGGCTCTTGTGATAGGCGGAGATCAGGTTGAAGTGCTGCTCGCCGGACTTGTCGTAGGCGGCCACGCGGGTCTGCAGCGCGGCCGTGACGATCTCGCGCGTCAGCGCACGCGACGCCGCCTCCCCCGCCTTGGAATCGAGGAGCACGACGGCGGCCTCGAGCACGGTGAGCGCGCGGCGCGCGTCGCCATCGGCGTGCTCGGCGAGGAGGGCGCGCGCGTCATCGGCGAGCGTGATGCCGCTGCCGCCGAGTCCGCGCTCGGCGTCGGCCAGCGCGCGGTCCACCAGCGTGGCGATGGCGCCCGCGTCGAGCGGATCGAGCACGAACACGCGGAGCCGCGAGAGGAGCGCGCCGGTGAGCTCGAAGCTCGGATTCTCCGTCGTCGCGCCGATGAGCGTGAGGAGGCCGCTCTCCACGTGCGGCAGGAGCGCGTCCTGCTGCGCGCGGTTGAAGCGATGGATCTCGTCCACGAAGAGCACCGTACGCGTGCCGAGGACCCGCCGCTTCTCGGCGTCGCCCACGATCTCCCGGAGCCGCGGCACGCCGTCCGTGACGGCGCTGAAGGGCACGAACTCCCCTTGCACGTACCGCGCGATGAGGCGCGCGAGGGTCGTCTTGCCGCTGCCGGGCGGGCCCCAGAAGAGGATCGAGCCCGTCTCCCCGCGTTCGATCGCGACGCGGAGCGGCTGGCCGGGCGCCAACAGGCGCTCCTGACCCACGACCTCCTCGAGCACGCGCGGGCGGAGCCGCGCCGCCAGCGGCGCGGCTCCCGGCCGCTCGAAGAGCCCGGGCTCCGGCGCTCCACCGCGCGCGTGCCGGGTGCGTTCCGCGCCGGCCACGCCTCAGTGCCCCAGCACGGTTCGCAGCACGAGCGCGATCCCGCAGCCGACGAAGAACACGAGGTTGTGCGTCCAGCCGGACCTCCCCTGGAACTCGGGGATCAGGTTGGACGCACCCACGTACAGCGTCACGCCGGCCGAGAGGGCGAGTCCCCAATGGGCGAGCGGATCGAGCACCGAGGTGAGCGCGTAGCCGGCGATCGTGGCGATCCCGAGCGCGGCCGCAGCCCCGAGTGCACTCCGCCGGCTGTACCCGGAGGCGATCCAGAGCGACGCGATCGCGAGCCCCTCGGGCACCTTGTGCAGCAGCACCGCGCCGAAGACGAGCACCCCGAGCCTCGCGTCCACCCCGAACGCGCTCGCGATCGCCACGCCGTCCACGAAGGTGTGCAACAGGAGTCCCACCAGCGCCGAGACGCTCACCCCGCGCGAGACGTGGTGCGTCTCCTCGCCGAAGTGGAAGTGGCCCACGAGCGCGTGCTGCGTGAGGTGCACGAGGAGGAACCCCACCAGCACCACGAACGCCGCGTCGCGCCCGCCGCGTTCCACCGCCTCGGGGAGGAGCCCCACGAGGGAGACCACCACCAGGAACCCCGCGGCGAACGCGAGCAGCAGTTCGAGCGTGCGCGGCGACCAGCGCGGGCGGGCCGTGACGGCGGCGGCGCCGGCGAGGTTGCCGAGCGCCGCCACGACCGCGTAGAGGAGAGGAGTCACCCCGGGAAGATAGCCGCCGCCGGGGAAGCGGCGCGCCCGCTCACCCTCCGGCGTCGGGCACCGCGCTCAGGGCGCGCACCAGGCCGCGGAGCGCCAGCTCGTACCCGTCCGCGCCGAACCCCGCCACGATGGCGAGCGCCCCAGGCGCGAGCCACGAATGGCGGCGCTCCGGCTCGCGAGCCTGGATGTTCGAGAGGTGCACCTCCACATACGGCAGCGACACCGCCGCGAACGCATCACGCAGCGCGAGGCTCGTGTGCGTCCAGGCCCCCGCGTTCACCAGCGCGCCCGCGACCACGCCGTGGCAGTTCTGGATGGCCTCGATCATCCGGCCCTCCTCGTTGAACTGCGAGAAGAGGAGCGTCACGCCGAGCTCGGCACCCACCTCTTCCAGCCGGGCCTCGATCTCGGCGAGCGTCGTGCGGCCGTAGATCGCCGGCTCCCGGATGCCCAGCAGGTTCAGGTTCGGCCCGTTGAGGACGGCGATCCTCACGGCGTGAGGCCCTTGAGCCAGCCCTGGAACTGGTCGAGGTCGTCCTCGTCGGGCGGTTCGTCGTCCGCGTCCCTCGCCTCCTCGGGCTCCGGCGCGGCCGCGTGTGCATCCGCGCGCGCCTCGGCGTGTGACGTCGGCTCGCCGCTCACGGCCTTCGTGGCGCCGGAGGGCGTGAAGAACTGGTCGAACCGGATGCGGTCCGAGGCGCGTGGCGTCGCGCCGCGCCGGAGGATCTCCGGCAGCGGCGCGGACGGCCCTTCGCCGAAGAGCGAGTCCATCGCCGAGCCGCCGGAGGGCCCGGAGGTCGTGGCGACGGCGGCGATGATATGCGCGGCGCGCTCGTCCTCGCTGTTCACGTCGGGGCCGAAGAGCAGGTCGAGCCCGCCGCCGGGAACCCTGGGAGCCGACGACGCGCTGTCCCCCGCGCTGGGTGTGACGGTCGCGGAGGCCTTGGGCGTCAGGTCCCGCCGCGAGAACGCGCGCAGGAACTCGCGGGCCGTGGGCCCGGCCGGCGGGGCGGGCGCACCACTCGCCGGAGTCGCGCGGGAGGCGCGGACCGGTTCCGGCGGTGTCGCGAGCGCCACGTCCTCGAAGGACACATCGGCGAGCATCGCGTTCGGCGGCGGCACATCCTCCTCCTCGGCCTCCACGGTGGGCTCGAAGCCGAGTGACGGGCGGTCCGACTCCTCGAGCGCGGCCAACCGGTCGCGAAGTCCCTCGTCGTCCGGGTTCTCCTCGATCAACTGGTGGTAGACGGCGATCGCCCGGTCCCGGAAGCCCTGCTTCACGTAGAGCTGCGCCATCGTCTCGGTGACGAACGTGCGCGGGGTATCCGAGAGCACATCCGGTTGCTCCGCGTCGTCGGTCTCGGCCTCGGCCTCGGCGATCGGTTCGGCGTCCGCGTCAGCGTGCATGTCCACGCCAGCGTCCGCGTCAGCGTTCGCGTCAGCGTTCGCGTCAGCGTTCGCGTCAGCGTCCGCCGTGACGGGAACCTCGGCGAACGGGTCCGTGCCCGTCTCGCCGAGGAGCGGCGCAGCGTTCGCCGACTGGCCCAGCGACTCCAGGCCGCCCAGTACCCATGCATCGCCGCCCACGAACTCGGTGGCCTCGAGATCGGCGAGGGGTTCGATCTGCGCCGCGAAATCGACGCGGTGCAGGCCCTCCACGGGCGTCAGGCCGCTCGTGCTCGCGCGTGGGGGCTCCGGATCGACCAGCGGTTCGAGCGGTCCCTCGATCGCCGAGGGTCCGGAAGAGAACTCCAGCAGTTCGCCGGTCTCGACGGACTCCGCGGTCTCGGCGATGTAGTCGGCAAGCACCCCCTCGATCCGACCGGGTATCGGGGTCGCCATCGGCGTCCTGGCGCGTGCGGGCGTCGGGGCGGAGTCCGCCGGCTCGTCGAACAGCGGGACGCCCGGCGCCTCGCTGGTCGGAGTGGGTGACGACGGCAGCTCAGGCGCGGTTGGCGCCGACGCGGGAGCCCTCGTCGGCGGGGCGGGGAACTCGCTGAGATCGATCCTGCCCTCGTCGAAATCAAAGGCGATATCGAGGATGGACGCGCGGCGCTTGGGTGCGCCGGCACGGGTCGGATCGGCGATCTCGAGCGTGGGCGCGGTCGAGTCTGGCGGCGGCGGGCGCCCGGTGCGTCGGCCGGGAGTCTCGGTGGCCTTCGCCTCGGGCGCCCCGGGCGGCGGCTCCGCGATGTAGCCGTGGTCGATCCCGAGGAGCTCGGGTGCCGACGGCGGCTCCGGCACGGCGCCGTCGGGCGCCCCGATCTCGATATTGCCCATCATGAACGACGAGGCGGGCGGCGGCGAGACGCTCACGGAGTTCGCCACCGAGATGATGCTCCGCGCCGCGGACGGCCCCGACCCCGGCTCGTGGATCACGCGGCCGCCGACCTGCTCGATCAGTTCCAGCACCTCCTCG
>JAOUHR010000546.1 GCA_029884515.1 Gemmatimonadota bacterium | reverse complement strand
TGCACGGCCTGGCGGGCACGCCGCAGGCGGCGCGCAATCGCGCCGACGCGCAGTACTTCTACGTCAACGGCCGCTTCGTGCGCGATCGCCTTCTCGCGCACGCAGTGCGCGAAGCCTATCGCGACACGCTGCACGGCGAGCGCCAGCCCGCGTTCGTGCTCGCGCTGGAGCTCGACCCGCGCGGCGTCGACGTCAACGTGCATCCGGCGAAGACCGAAGTGCGCTTTCGCGATGCGCGCGCCGTGCACCAGTTCGTGTTCCACGCCCTGCAGCGCGCGCTCGCGCCCTCGGCCGCCGACGCACCGGTGAGCTACGCGAGCGTCTCGGCGCCGGGTCCGGCGATCCAGGCGGCGCTCGCGATGCACGAGCCGGTGATGGATTACCGGCCGGCGCCCGCGCCGCTGCCCGTCTCGGAGAAGGCGCCGCCCCTGGGCTACGCGCTCGCGCAGCTCCACGGCGTCTACATCCTCGCGCAGAACGAAGCGGGGCTGGTCCTCGTCGACATGCACGCGGCGCATGAGCGCATCCTCATGGAGAAGATGAAGCTCGGGCTGGATGCCGGCGTCATCGAGCGCCAGAGCCTGCTGGTGCCGGCGGTGTTCCGCGCCGAGGCGCTCGACGTCGCCACCGCGGAGGAGAACCGAGCGGCACTGGAAAGGCTCGGGCTCGAGCTTTCCGTCGCCGGACCGAACGAGCTCGCGGTGCGCGCCGCGCCCGCCCTGCTCGCCGGCGGCGACGTGCCGGCGCTCGCCCGGTCCCTGCTTGCCGAGCTGCGCGAGTTCGGCGCCGCGCAGGTGCTGGCGGCGCGGCAGAACGAGCTCCTCGCCACCATGGCCTGCCACGCCGCCGTGCGCGCCAACCGCCAGCTCTCGGTGCCGGAGATGAACGCGCTGCTGCGCGAGATGGAGGAGACCGAGCGCTCGGGCAGCTGCAACCATGGCCGTCCCACCTGGTACCAGCTCAGCATGGCCGACCTCGACAAGCTGTTCCTGCGCGGGCGATGAGCGGCGTCCTGATGATCACGGGCGGCGGCCGCGGCATCGGCGCGGCCACCGCGCGGCTCGCGGCACAGCGCGGCTACGCGGTGTGCATCAATTACCTGCGCGACCGCGACGCGGCCGATGCGCTCGCGCGGGAGATCGCCGGCGGCGGCGGCCGCGCGATCGCGGTGCGCGCCGACGTCGCCAAGGAGCAGGAGGTCCTGGCGCTGTTTGGCGAATGCGATCGCGCGCTCGGCCCGCTCACCGCCCTCGTCAACAACGCCGGCATCGTCGACCGGCAGGCGCGCGTGGACGCGATGGATGCCGCGCGCCTGCAGCGCATGTTCTCCATCAACGTGGTGGGCGCGTTCCTGTGCGCGCGCGAGGCGATCCGGCGCATGTCGACGCGGCACGGCGGCCACGGCGGCGCCATCGTCAACGTCTCCTCGGCTGCGGCGCGCCTCGGCTCGCCCGGCGAGTACGTGGACTACGCGGCGTCCAAGGGCGCGATCGACACCATGACCCTCGGCCTCGCCAAGGAGCTCGCGGCGGACGGCATCCGCGTGAACGCCGTGCGCCCGGGCTTCGTGCACACCGGCATCCACGCCTCGGGCGGCCAGCCGAACCGCATCGAGCGGCTGCGTGACGGCATCCCGATGAAGCGCGGCGGCCGGCCCGAGGAGGTCGCGCACGCCGTGCTGTGGCTGCTCTCGGATGAGGCGTCCTACGCCACCGGCGCGATCCTCGACGTCAGCGGCGGGCGTTGAGCATTACTTGAGCTTGCCGGCCCGAACCGCCTACGCCCTGCTCGGCCCCACGGCGAGCGGCAAGTCGCGCCTCGCCCTGGAGCTGGCGGCGCGGCATCCCGTCGAGATCGTGTCGATGGACTCAGGCCAGGTCTATCGCGGCATGGATATCGGAACGGCCAAGCCCTCGCACGAGGAGCGGGTCAGGGTTCCACATCACCTGGTGGATCTCATCGACCCGACGGAGCGCTATTCCGCGGGCCGGTTTCGCGCCGACTGCGT
>JAOUHR010000125.1 GCA_029884515.1 Gemmatimonadota bacterium | reverse complement strand
GGATCTCGCGCGTCGGATCGCGGCACTCACGTCAGGTCGCCCCGGGTGAGCGCGTGAAGGCCAGGTCCGCCGTGCAGGCCCGGCGCCTGCAGGACATCCCGAACATCGGCCCCTCGATCGCGGCGGACCTCGAAGCGATCGGCATCCGTGAGCCGCGCCAGCTCGTGGGACGCGATCCGTACGAGCTCTACGATCGCAGCAACCGTGTCGCGGGCGCGCGGCAGGATCCCTGCCTCATCGACTGCTTCATCTCGGCGGTGCGGTTCATGGGAGGCGCGCCGGCGCGGCCGTGGTGGACGTACACCGCGGAGCGGAAACGGCACCTCGGCGCGAGACACACGACGGCCTGACGTGTCGGTGGCGCGCGAGGGCCACCCGCTCCGACCCGGCGCGCGTCGATGCGTTGCGAGCGTCCGATCGGGGACCGCATATTGGCCTCCTCTCGAGGAGCCCTCCGATGCGAATCCGGTCCAGCACCAGCCTGCTCGTTCCCGTGCTCATCGCCGGCGCCGCGGCGCTGGCCGGCGCCCAACCCACCGCGATCGACTTCACGTCGGACGCCAAGCCGCTCGCGCCTCCGCCCGGCCGCCACTTCGGCGAGGTCACGGGGATCGACATCGACGCGCGCCGGCACGTCTTCGTCTTCCATCGCACGGGGAGCCACAGCTCCGTGCACGACGGCGTCGCCTCCGAGCTCTGGGAGTTCGGCCCCGACGGACGGTTCATCCGCGAGATCGGACGCGACCTCTACGGCTTCGCCTTCGCGCACACGGTGCGCGTGGACCGGCAGGGGAACATCTGGACCAGCGACGAAGGGACGAACATGATCGTGAAGTTCAGTCCCGCGGGCGAGGTGCTGCTCACGCTCGGCCGCCGCGACGAGGCGGTGGAACCGGCGGCCGAGCATGTGCCGGGCGCGCCGCCGCCGGCGCCGCGCTGGGGGGCCTTCGCGCGGCCCACCGACGTCGCCTGGGACAACGACGGCAACATCTTCATCGCCGACGGCTACACCAACTCACGCGTGGTGAAGGCCGACAAGGACGGCCGCTGGATCAAGACGTGGGGCGAGCGCGGCACCGGGCCGGGCCAGTTCAACATCCTGCACACCATCGCCAACGACGCGAAGGGGAACATCTACGTGGGCGACCGCACCAACCGTCGCATCCAGGTGTTCGACCCCGAGGGCACGCTGCTCCGGATCATCACGATCGACGTGCCCTTCCCGAAGGAACCCAACGTGATGGTGGGGGCGATGCCGCGCGCGGGCGCGAACCCGCTCAGCGTGAGCGGCGCCCCGTGGGGAATCTGCATCACGCCCGGGCCCACGCAGTACCTCTACAGCGTGGACGCGGTGCCCGGCCGCATCTACAAGCTCACGCTCGACGGCAAGGTGCTCGGCTTCCTCGGCGAGGCCGGGAAGCAGGTCGGCGAGTTCGGCTGGGCGCACCAGCTGGCCTGCCCGTCGGAGAACGAGCTCTGGGTGGGGGAGATCCTGAACTGGCGCGTGCAGAAGCTCACGCTCCGGCCGACGGCGGCGCAGCGATGACCCGCGGTGCCGCCGCCGCGCTCCTCGCCGTGGCCGGTCTCGCCGCCGCCGTGGCGGTCGCCACGCGGCCGACGGGACGCGCACGCGGCGGCGCACCGGCACACGTGCTCGACCTCGGCCACCCCCTCTCGGCGACGGACCCTACCTGGTCGGGCAGGCCCACGTTCGAACGGACCGGCTCGCCGAGCATGGGCCGCATCGCCACCGACGAGCACTTCGGCACGCATCTCGACGCACCTGTCCACTCGGGCGGCACGTGGGCGGTGGACCAGATCCCGGTCGACCATCTGGTGCGCCCTGGCGTCACGATCGCGGTGACCGGCATGCCGGAG
The DNA here is from genome assembly GCA_029884515.1 of Gemmatimonadota bacterium. GTDB lineage: Bacteria > Gemmatimonadota > Gemmatimonadetes > Gemmatimonadales > Gemmatimonadaceae > Pseudogemmatithrix. Next base: position 4,256 of record JAOUHR010000125.1, on the reverse strand, counting down.
GACTACGAAATCACGTTGGCCGACGTGAAGGCGTGGGAAGCGCAGCATGGCGCCGTACCCGAGGGCGCGATCGTGCTCTTCGCGACGGGATGGGACGCGCGGTGGTCCGACGCGAAAGCGTACATGAATGAACGCGACGGCGTGAAGCACTTCCCGGGCATCGCGCAGGACGCGGCCTCCTATCTGCGGGAGCGCAAGGTCGTGGGCGTGGGCATCGACTCGCCGAGCGTCGACCACGGGCCCTCGGAGACGTTCGCGACGCACCGCATCACGAACTCGGCGGGGATCTTCCACATCGAGAACGCGGCCCACCTGACGGAGTTGCCGGCGCGGGGATTCACGGTCGTCGTGGCCCCGGTCAATACGGTGGGAGGGAGCGGCGGGCCGACACGGGTGTTCGCGCTGCTTCCATAGCGAGAAGCTGTCCTCCATCTCCCGACGGGCCGGTAAAGCAATCCCTCTTGCCCCCCGCGACGGTGGCGCGAACGTTCAGGGCACGACCTCGCCCTTTCCAGACAGGAGGCCTCATGATTCGGCGCATGACTTCGTTCGCCGTGGGTGTGCTCACGGTCCTGGCGCTTGCGGTGCCCGTCGGCGCACAGGCGAACCCGTACGTGTACTTCGGCGGTGGCGGCACCTTCCCGATGGGAGACTACGGCGACTACGCCAAGACAGGATGGCTCGCCAACATCGGGATCGGCATGGATCTCGGGTCCTCGGGTCTCTGGGGTGACATCGACTTCTTCTACGGAAGCAACGGCCACTCGGACGTTGACGGCGACAAGACCAACCTGACCATCGGGGCGCTGGCGATCGGGTACACGTTCAACCGGGAAGCCACCGTGAAGCCGTACATCGTCGGGACGGTCGGCACGATGACCCATGCCTACAAGTCCGACCAGTTCCCGAGTGCGGAGGGGAGCGAGAGCATGCTCGTCTTCGGCGGAGGAGCCGGTCTGGCGTGGACGCGGAGCGAGCGGACCACGTTCTGGGCAGAGACGCGGTACATGACGGGCTCGAAGGACGGCTCGTCGACCAACTTCGTGCCGCTCCTGGTCGGCATGTCGTTCAACCTGAAGAAGTAGGGTCAGGGAACCACTCCGCGGCAGGGCCCCGGGGCGGCCGACGCGCCGCCCCGGGGTTGTTGCACCCCCACGACTGGCCGGGCGGGTCATCCGTGTCCCCACTCAACGAGATCGACCGACTCCGCGGCCTGCGCGTCCTCGTGGGCAACACGCCGCTGCTGGTGATCGACTGTGTGATGGACGACGACGGCCTGCGGCGCCGCGTCTACGCCAAGGCCGAGCATTCGAACCTGACGGGGAGCATCAAGGACCGGATGGCGCTCCACATCATCCGGCGCGCGATCGAGTCCGGCGAGCTCGAGCCCGGCGGCCGCATCATCGAGGCGACGAGCGGCAACACCGGCATCTCCTTCTGCGCCATCGGCCGCGCGCTCGGCCACCCGGTCACGATCTTCATGCCCGACTGGATGAGCGCGGAGCGCATCGCGATCATCCGCTCGTTCGGGGCGGAGATCCGGCTCGTGTCGAAGGAGGAGGACGGGTTCCTCGGCTCCATCCGGCTCGCCGAGGAGCTCGCCGCCGCCACGCCCGGCGCCTTCCTCCCACGGCAGTTCGCCAATGAGTGGAACTCCGAGGCGCACTTCCAGACCACCGGCCGCGAGATCTGGTCGCAGATGCAGGGAGAGCACGTGGATCCCGAGGCGTTCGTCGCCGGCGTCGGCACCGGCGGCACGATCATGGGCACGGGACGGTTCCTCCGCAGCGTCCGGCCGGGCATCAAGGTCCATCCGGTGGAGCCCGCCAACTCGCCGACCCTCTCCACCGGCCACAAGGTGGGCAGGCACCGCATCCAGGGGATCAGCGACGAGTTCATCCCGTCCATCGTGCACCTCGACGAACTCGACCGCGTGATCGCCGTGGACGACGGCGACGCGATCCTGATGGCACAGCGGCTCGCAGCCGAGCTGGGGCTCGGCGTGGGGATCTCGAGCGGCGCGAACTTCCTCGCTGCACTCGCCGTGCAGGACGAGCTCGGGCCGGATGCGGCGGTGGTGACGGTGTTCTCGGATTCGAACAAGAAGTACCTCAGCACCGACCTGCTGCGCGAGGAGCCCGTGCAGCCGGGCCATCGCACCCCGCATGTGCAGCTCCTCGGCTTCCGCGCGATCAACCGGGTGTGTGACGTCTGCTACGACCCGGACGATCCGGCCAGCAGCCCGGCGGGTGTCTTCCGGCTGGTGCAGCGGATCGAGCGGCGCGGCGGCAGCCGAACGGACTGACCGTGAGCCGCGGTGGATGGACCGTCGCGGCAGCCGGTGTATTGGTCGCGGGCTGCCTGGGAGGCACCGCCCGGCCAGCGGTCGCGCCTTATCCCGAGGGCGCGCACATCGAGGTGACCGGGCTGCGTGGTCCCGTGGCGGTGCATCGGCAGGTCGCCGATAGCCTCAGCGCCGAGTCTTGCACGGTACGCCGGATCGGCGGGCGGATCGCGAAGGCGTCGGGCGACACGCTCTGGTTCCGCACGGTCGAGACCCTCGAACCGATGGTCGTTCCCCCACCGCCGGAATGCCCGGCTTCTGGCACGGCGGCGATCGTCGTCACGCGCGACTCCGCGCAGGTGGTGCGGATCGTGCCCGTGTCGGCGGCAAGACAGATCCTTGGCAGCGCGCTCCTCTGGGCGGCGGTCGGAGGAGCCATCCTCCTCATCGTGTCTGGAGCGGACGGGCTGATCGACGCCGTTGGGCGATGGTTCTAGGCCGGGCGCGCCGAGCGACCAGGCGGCCCGGCGGCCACCAGCGCGGGTGCGGCCCTACTGGAACTCGAGGTTGCGCGCGAAGTCGGCCGGGCTCGTCGCCGCCGCCTTGGCGACCTCGGCCGTGATCAGGTCGCTCTTGTAGAGGTCCATCAGGTGCTGGTCGAAGGTCTGCATACCGTACTGGCTCCGCCCCTCGACGATCAGGTCCTTGATGTCCCCCGTGCGCGACGCGTCCATGATGAGGTCGGCGACCGCGGGCGTGTTGCGCATCACTTCCACCGCGGGCACGCGCCCCTGGCCGTCCTTGCGCGGCAAGAGCCGCTGCGAGATCACGCCCCGCAGCGTCTCGGCGAGCCGCATCCGCACCGCCGGCTGTTCCTCCGCGGGGAAGACGCTCACCAGGCGCGAGATGGTCTTCACCGCGTCGCTCGTGTGCACCGTGCTGAACACGAGGTGGCCCGTCTCGGCAGCCTTGAGCGCGATGTCCACCGTCTCCATGTCGCGCATCTCGCCGACCATGATGATGTCGGGGTCCTGCCGGAGCGCGGCGCGGAGGGCGCGGGCGAAGCTGTCGGTGTCGCCGCCGAGTTCGCGCTGGATCATGATGGCGCGATCGTCCTTGTAGAGGAACTCGATCGGGTCCTCGATGGTGATGGCCTTCACCGGCTTCGTCTTGTTGATGTGCGAGAGCATTGCCGCCAGCGTGGACGACTTGCCGCTGCCGGTCACCCCCGTGACGAGGATGAGGCCGCGGTCCTCCTCGGCGAGCGCCTGCAGCACCGGCGGCAGGTTGAGGCCGGCGATGTCGGGGAGCGTGATGGGGATGTTCCGCAGCGTGGCGGCGATCGACCCGCGCTGGCTGCAGAGGTTCACGCGGAAGCGCCCCAATCCGGACATCGAGTAGGAGCAGTCGAGGTCGGTGAGGCTGCGGACCACGGCGTCGACGGTCTGTGGCGTGGCATGCTTGGCGTCGAGCAGGATGGCGCCCGCGATGGCCGCGGTGTCGGCCGGCTCGAGGTTCGGTGTGCCCGTGACCGGCACCACCTGGCCGCGGAGCCGCATGCGGAACGGGCCGCCCGCGCTCACGTGCACATCGGAGGCCCCCAGCTGGATGGCCTTCTTCAGGACGGCGCGGAAGGCGTTCACCATGTCCATCGCGGGTGCGGCGGCTGTGGCAGGAGCGGTCACGTCGGGTCCAGGGGTTGCGGGTCGCGGGGTCGCCGGCAGCACCGGTGGCTATCGAATGATGACCGCGGGACGCCACTTTCGGGAGTGTTGGTGTCAGCTGATGTCGCGCGCGGCGCGTGGTGCGGCGCTCTCGCGCGCGGGCGGGTTGCCGTCGTACATTGCCTTGTGCCCACACCCGCCGCGCTGACATGACCGACGACATCCGGAGACGGGTCCAGGCCTCGCTCGGCGACTCCTTCGTGATCGAGCGCGAGCTCGGCGGCGGCGGGATGTCGCGCACCTACGTG
>JAOUHR010000124.1 GCA_029884515.1 Gemmatimonadota bacterium | reverse complement strand
GGCGGAGGTCGCGCTGCTCCGCTACCCGACGCGGGGGCACCGCCGGAGCGCGTGACGATCAGCTCCGACGGCGGCGGCTGCCTGCCCGTGTTCGACGGCGACGGGCGCATCGCGAGCATGGACGTGGGCGATCCCGGTGCGCTCGCGGGCACGCTCGCCGCGCTGCTCGCGATGGACCAGCCGCTGGAGCGCGTGCTCCCGGCGTTCACCGCGAACCCGGCCCGGCTCCTGCGGCTCCGCCGGAAGGGCACGCTGGACGTGGGACAGGATGCGGACCTCGTGGTACTCGACGACAACGGAGGCGTGACCGACGTGATGGCGAACGGCGCGTGGCACGTGGTGGATGGGCGCGTGGTCCGGGGCGGCACCTTCGAAGCGGCCGGAGCGCAGGCGTGAGCCCGGCCAAGGTGGCCGACGGGCAGTCCCGCGGCTGGATCATCCCCATCGGCGGTGGGGAGCAGAAGGAGCAGTCGCCGATGATCCTCGAGCGGTTCGTGGCGCTGTGCGGCGGACGCGACGCGCGCGTCGCCGTCATCCCGACCGCGTCCAAGCTCGGCGACACGGGCGCCCGCTACCAGGCGCTCTTCCGCGAGATCGGTGCGGCCGAGGCGATCGTCTTCGACTTCGACACGCGCCGCGATGCGTACGAGAAGGGCCGCCTCGACGAGCTGGCGGAGTGCGACGGCGTCTTCGTCACCGGCGGCAACCAGTTGCGGCTCTCCACGGTGATCGGCGGCACGAACGTGGCCCGACTGCTCCGCGAGATGAATGCGCGCGGCGTGCACGTCTGCGGCACCAGTGCGGGGGCGAGCTTCCTCTCCGAGCACATGATCGCCTTCGGCGAGGACAACGTGACGCCGCACGCGGGCTCGGTGACGCTGGCGCCCGGGCTCGGCCTCACGAACCGCGTGGTGATCGACCAGCACTTCACCCAGCGCAACCGGCTCGGCCGCCTCATCACGGCACTCGCCTTCAATCCCTTCCTCATCGGCCTGGGCCTCGACGAGGACACCGCCGCGTTCATCGGTCCCGACCTGACGGTGGAGGTGGAGGGGAGCGGCACGCTCACGGTGGTGGACGCCGAGAACCTCAAGTTCTCGTCCATGGACCAGGCGAAGGCGGACGATCCCGTGTCCGTGCTCGGGCTCACGATGCACGTGCTGATCCGCGGCGCCACGTTCAACCTCCACACGCGCAAGGCATCCGCCGGCTCCCTCGCCGTCACCAAGACCTGAGGTGCAGCTTTAGGCCATGCGCATCCTCGATCGCTCGGTCTACGTCGGCCCGTCGCTCTACGCCCATTTCCCGGTCATCCGCCTCGAACTCGACCTCGGCGCGCTGGAGGAGTGGCCGAGTGTCCGGCTCGGCCAGCCGTTCATCGACGCGCTGCTCACCGCGCTCCCCGGCCTCCGCGAACACGGCTGCTCGTACGGCGAACCCGGCGGCTTCGTCCGCCGCCTCACCGAGGACGAGGGGACCTGGATGGGCCACGTGCTCGAGCACGTGGCGATCGAACTGCAGAACATCGCCGGCATCAAGGTCACCTTCGGCAAGACCCGCGGCACGGGGACGCCCGGCGTGTACCACGTGGTCTACGAGTACGAGCAGCGGGACGAGGGACTCGCCGCGGGCACGCTCGCGCTCGACTTCCTCGACTCGCTCCTGCCCGCGGAGCTGCGCGGTGCGCGTGCCGACGCCGGACCGTTCGACTTCGAGTCCGAGCGCGACGCCTTCATCCGGTTCGCGCAGCGCCGCGCGCTGGGCCCCAGCACCGCATCCATCGTGCACGCCGCCGAGGCCCGCGGCATCCCCTGGCTCCGGCTGAACAACCAGTCGCTCGTGCAGCTCGGCTACGGCAAGTACCAGCAGCGCATCCAGGCGACGATCACCGGCCGCACCTCGCACATCGCCGTGGAGCTCGCGAGCGACAAGGAGGAGACGAACCACCTCCTCGCGATGCTCGGCCTCCCGGTGCCCCAGCAGGAGCTCGTGCAGGACGAGGAGGACGCGGCGCGCGCCGCGAAGCGGATCGGCTACCCGGTGGTGGTGAAGCCGTACAATGGGAACCACGGCCGTGCCGTGGCGATCCACCTCACCACCGACGAAGCGGTGCGCACCGCCTTCCGCGCGGCACAGGAGGTCTCGCGCTCGGTGCTCGTCGAGAGCTTCGTGAGCGGCGCGGACCATCGCCTGCTCGTGGTGAACGGCGTGCTGGTCGCGGCCACCAGGCGGACGCCGGGGCACGTGGTGGGCGACGGGACGCACACCATCGCCGAGTTGATCGCCCTCGTGAACAAGGACCCGCGCCGCGGCATCGGGCACGAGAAGGTCCTCACGCGCCTCGCGCTCGATGCACAGGCCGAGCGGCTGCTCGGCAGGCGCGGATACACGGGGGAGACCGTCCCGCCCAAGGGGGAGATGGTCGAACTCCGCGCCACCGCCAACCTCTCCACCGGCGGCACGGCGACCGACGTCACCGACATCATCCACCCCGACAACGCCGAGATGGCGGTGCGGGCGATCCAGGCGGTGGGGCTCGACGTGGGCGGCGTGGACTTCCTGACGCCCGACATCACCGAGTCGTACAAGAAGCACGGCGGCGCGATCTGCGAGGTGAACGCGGCGCCGGGGTTCCGGATGCACAGCGCGCCGAGCGAAGGGAAGCCGCGCGACGTCGCGGGTCCCGTGATCGACATGCTCTTCCCGCCCGGCCAGCCGACGGTGGTGCCGATCGCCGCGGTCACGGGCACCAATGGCAAGACCACCACCGCGCGCATGCTCGCCCACATCTGCAAGATGGGCGGGCTGACGCCGGGTTTGACGACGACCGACGGCGTCTACATCGACGGCCAGCGCACCGTCGAGGGTGACATGACCGGCCCCGTCGCGACGCGCACCGTGCTGAGCGATCCCTCGATCGACGTCGCCGTGCTCGAGGTGGCGCGCGGCGGCCTGCTCCGCGCCGGCATGGGCACGCAGTACGTGGACGTGGGCGCCGTGCTCAACGTGCGTTCCGACCACCTCGGCATGAAGGGCGTGGACACGCTCGAGGCGCTCGCCGAGGTGAAGCGCGTCGTGGTGGAGGTCGCGCGCGACACCGCGATCCTCAACGCCGACGACCCGCTCTGCCTCAAGATGGGCTCGTACACCGAGGCCAGGCACCTCTGCTACGTGACCACCGACCCCGCGCACACGCTCGTGCGCGAGCACATCCGCGCCGGCGGCCGCGCGGTCTCGCTCGAGAGCGGGATCAACGGGCAGATGATCACGATCTACGACAAGGGCGCGCACATCCCGCTCCTCTGGACGCACCTGGTCCCGGCCACCATCGAGGGACGGGCGCTGCACAACGTCTCCAACGCGATGTTCGCCGCGGCGATGGCCTTCTCGATGGGCTTCAAGCTCGAGATGATCCGGCAGGGCCTCCGCACCTTCGACACGACCTTCTTCCAGGCGCCGGGCCGCTCCAACGTCTACGACGAGCACCCGTTCAAGGTGATCCTCGACTACGGGCACAACGCGCACGCGATCGGCACGATGACCGACCTCGCCACGCGCCTCGATGTCACGGGGCGGAGGATCGTGGTGCTCGCCGGCCCCGGCGACCGCCGCGACGACGACCTCCGCGAGATCGCGCGGGTGACCGCGGGCCACTTCGACCACTACATCTGCCGCCGGGACGACAGCCTGCGCGGACGCGATGGTGACGAGGTGCCGGGCATCATGTCCGCGGCGCTCAAGGCCTGCGGCGTCCCCGACGAGCAGGTCTCGATCATCCCCGCGGAACAGGAGGCCGTGGATGCGGCGCTCCGGATGGCGCGTGCCGGCGACCTGGTGCTCATCTTCGGCGATGCGATCGTGCGGAGCTGGAAGCAGATCATCCAGTTCCGGCCCGCCGGCTCCACCAAGCCGGTGACGGCGGAGCACGCGATCCCGCGCGCGGCGGTGGGCACCGCGAGCGCCGGCATGGACGGCGGCGGCCGCCGCGCGACGCCACCGCTGCCCGCCGAGGTCGGCGAGCTCGTGCGCGACGACCGCGGCGTCCGGCTCGCACGCGAGAGCGACGACTGAGCACGCGCACCCCCGCCGCAGCCCAGGCGCCGCTCTTCGTGGACTCGCGGCGCCTGCTGGGACCCAGTCTCTGGCTTGACGCGCCGGGCGTGATCCTCGAGGCCGTGCTCGACCCGGCGCGGGCCGAAGCCGAGCTCGCCGCCTGGCGTGAACGGCTCGACGCGATCGTCGCCGCCCTCGGCTGGCAGGTCACGACCCACGTGCGCCGGCACGTCGCGCCCGACGGACCGCGCGCGGCGCTCGCCTGCACCGCGCCGATCGACGTGCTCCTCACCGCCACCCTGGTGAACGAATGGGCGTGGATCGGCGCCGCCACCGACGGCGCCCGGCGCGCCGCGGCCACGATGGCCGCGGAGGACGAACGGCTCCCCGACGCGTTCGATGCCGCTGTCGCACGGCTCCGCACGCTGCTCGCCGCCGAGGCGAATGCGGCGCTGCTCGCGCTCGCCGAGCGTGCCGCGCGCGCGCGCGTCCCCCTCGTCACCGACGACGACCTCGTCACCCTCGGGTACGGCGCGCGCGGCCGCAGCTGGCCCATGCGCGCGCTCCCCGCCCCCGGCGACGTGGACTGGGGCGCCCGCGGCACGATCCCGGTCGCCCTCGTCACCGGGTCCAACGGCAAGACCACCACCGTGCGGCTCGTGGCAGCGATGCTGCGCGCCGCCGGCCACAAGGTGGGCTACTCCTGCAGCGACGGCGTGTTCGTGGAGGACGAATGCCTCGCCTCGGGCGACTGGAGCGGCCCGGAGGGCGCGCGCCGCATCTTCCGCGATGCGCGGGTCACCGCCGCCGTGCTCGAGACGGCGCGTGGCGGGCTCCTGAGGCGCGGCCTCGTCGTGCCGCAGGCGGCGGCCGCGATCGTCACGAACATCGCGGAGGATCATTTCGGTGCGTACGGCATCCAGTCGGAGCGCGAGCTCGCCGAGGTGAAGCTCGGGGTCGCGCGGGCGCTCGGGCGCGAGGGCACGCTCGTGCTGAACGGTGATGATGCCACGCTGCGCGCCGTCATGGACGAGCCGCGGGGTGCGCGGGCCGGGGCCCCGCGGCGGGTGGAGACGGGGAGTGGGGCGGGCGCATCCGCGCCGCACGTGACCTGGTTCGGGCGCGCGAACCCGCCGGGATCAGTGCCTCCCGCTGCCCAGATGCCGCTCGCCGCCGGCGGCGCGGCGGCCTACAACGTGATGAACGCGATCGGCGCGGCGTACGTCGCGCGCGCCCTCGGCGTGCCCGACGAGGCCATCACGCGCACGCTGCGCACCTTCGGCGGGGAGAACGAGGACAACCCCGGACGGCTCCAGCGATTCGAACTCGGGGGCGTGCGGATCTGGGTCGACTACGCGCACAACCCGCACGGGCTCGCGGCACTCCTCGGCGCCGCGCACGCCAGCCGTGGTGACGGGCGCGTCGGCGTGCTGCTCGGACAGGCGGGCGACCGCGACGACGCGGCGCTCCGCGCTCTCGCGCGTGCGGCCTGGGACCGCGCGCCCGACCGCGTCACGGTGAAGGACATCCCGCACTTCCGCCGCGGCCGCGCACCCGGCGAGGTGCCGGCGATCCTGCGCGACACGCTCCTCGCCGCCGGCGCCCCGGCCGACCGCATCGCGATGGCGCCGGAGGAGGTCGACGGGGTGCGCGACCTCCTCGCCTGGGCACGCCCCGGCGACCTGCTGGTGCTGCCCGTCCACGCGCTGGCGGCCCGCGACGGAACGCTCGCCCTCGTCGAACGCCTGCGCAGTGCGGGGTGGCGGCCCGGGCAGCCCCTGCCGGGAATCGACTGACGCCCGTCGACGTGGCTAGATTACCCGGATGAAACGCGAGGACGCACTCGAATACCACGCCCGGGGCCGCCCCGGCAAGATCGCCGTCGTTCCCACCAAGCCCTTGACCAACCAGCGCGACCTCGCGCTGGCCTACTCGCCAGGGGTCGCGGAACCTTGCCTCGAGATCGAGAAGAACCCCGACGACGCGTACAAGTACACGGCCAAGGGGAACCTCGTCGCCGTGGTCACCAACGGCACGGCCGTGCTCGGGCTGGGGAACATCGGCGCGTTGGCCGGCAAGCCGG
>JAOUHR010000123.1 GCA_029884515.1 Gemmatimonadota bacterium | reverse complement strand
TGTTCGCGGCGCACGAGTGGTTCTGCGGCGCCCACGCCATCGGGTCGCTGTCCCAGAGGGCGAAGACCTCATCGCTCAGGGGGTACGCGTACTGGGCGAAGAGCGTTCTGTCCGCAGGGGACCACGTGGCCTCGACGTGCCGGCGGGTGACGATCCGGTGGGCGCGCTCCTCCCCGCGGAAGAGGATCTCCCCTTGCGCGAGTGGACGGATCGCGTGGATCCCGTAGCCCGCGATCGAGTCGCCGCGGATCTCGTACGCCTTCTGCCGCCGCCGGTGCCGCCCGATGCCCTCGGCGATGATGCGCTCGAGGAAGCCTGCCTGCCCGACGCCGTCGAGGGCGAGGATGTGGTCCGCGGAGCCCTCGGAGCCCTTCGGATAGAAGACCGAGCAGCTGAAGTTGACCTCGAGGAAGTGGAGCTTGCCCGCAGCGTCCACCCGGAAGTCCATCCGCGCGTAGCCGATGCCCGCGAAGCCGCGGAAGATCCGCTCCGCCGTCTGGCGCAGCGCAGCCGCGAGCGCCGCGTCGCGCACGGGGACGTTGGCCTCGGGGTGCAGTTCGCGCGTCTTGAGCGCATAGCTCTTGTACGCGTACCCCGCGGGGAAGACGTACTCGATGGGCGCGAGCGCCGCGCCGTGTCCCGGGCCGGTGCCGTCGCCCACCACGAGCACCGTGTACTCGCGACCGTCGATGTACTCCTCGACGAGCAGCTCGCGATACTCCGACGCCAAACTGAGCACCTGTGCACGGAGCGCGAGCAGGTCATCCACCCGCGCGTGCTCGTCCACACCGAGGCTGTCGCCGGCCTTGGCGGGCTTCACGAAGAGCGGGAAGCGCAGGTGCCGCACGGCGCGCGCGAGCATTGCGTCGGCGCGCACGGCGCCCTCGGCCTCGTGGGCGGTACGGATGCGCGCGGCGTCGACCGTGGCGTGCAGCGGTGTCGAGATCCCGACCGTGTGCGCGACGTATTTCATCAATGGCTTCGGCGGGTCGTAGAGGAGCGCCGAGGGGCCGGTGTACGGGAGGTTCAGCGCGTCGAGCGAGTGGATCACGTCGATCGACGGCACGTCCCACTCGAGGTAGCCCTCGCACAGGTTCACGAAGATGTCGTAGCCGCCGAGCGCGAGGTCGCGCAACTGGCGGTATGTCGTGAGCTTGTTGAGCGCCACGTGGTGCACCTCGTGGCCGGGCAGCAGGCCGGAGAGGTCGCGCGCTGGGTCGTAGTGGCGGTAGTCGACGCCGGACAGCGAGTAGTCCGGCTGGAGGACGCAGACCTTCACTGGGCGGCGGTGCGGCGCGGGCGGGCGAGCCGAAGCTTGGTGACGCCGGGCTCGGCCGAGGCCTCGACGATCCGTGCGACCGCCGCACTGAAGGGGGTGCGGGCGAAGCGGAGTATCGCGCCGATCGAGGTGTACGCCTCGTCCTCGGAGATCCCGCACTGGGCGTTGACCTCGAGCACGAGGATCTCGCCCGTCGCCTCGTCCTGCCGGAGGTCCACTCGGCCGTAGCCTCGCCCACCCACCGCCTCGTACGCGGCCCAGCTGATCTCCTTCACGCGCCTGGTGACGGCGCGCGGCACCTTGCGGTACTGCCAGAGCTCGCCGTCGCCGGCGGTGACACGCTCCTCTTGGTCATAGAGTCCCCAGAGCCGCTCGAACGAGAGGAAGCGCTCCGTCGGTGGGAGCGCGGGATTGAAGGCGCGCTCCACCGGCGGGTAGATCGTGGCGCGCGCCGGATCGTCGAACGCGCCCACGATGAACGTCGTGAACTCGGGCCCCGTGACGAAGCGCTCGACGAACACGCCGCCGCCCGCGACGTCCCATCCGTGGTATCCCTTGGAGAGCCGCTTGAGTTGGGCGCGGAGGGCGCGCGGCGTCCCCACCACCGACTTGGTGGTGATCCCCATGCTTCCGGCGGAGACGGCGGGCTTGAGGATGAGGGGTGCGCCGAGCTTGGCGAGCGCGGTGGTAGCATCGGATCCGTCGCGCCGGAGCACGGCCCATGGCGCCGTCGGCACGCCCGCGCGGTCGAACGCCTCCTTCATCGTGATCTTCGACGTCGTGGCGTCGTAGAAGCGCTCGTCGGAGCCGGTGAAGCGCAGCCCGTGCTCCTTGAGGCAGTGGATCACGCTGATGCCCGGCGCGCCGTTGTCCTCGTCGCCGTCGCAGAGGTTGAACACCACGGGCCGGTGCCCGCGCGAGCCGCGCGCGATGCGCGCGATCACCTCGCGATGGTTCGCGAGCGTCACGTCCTGCCAGCGCCACGCCCAGCCCAAGGCGGCGAAGGCGCGCTCGTACTCCGCACGGCCCTGCGCGTGATCACTGTACCAGGCGATGTCGGGGTCGGCCGTCTCCACCAGCGGCGCCAAGACCCACACCAGGAGGGGTGTGTCGGCGACAGCGCGTAGCGCGATCGGTGCCGCGGTCACCGGGTCGGCGTTGAGTACATGTGCGATGTATTGAAGCGCGAAAGGGGCGATCGCGCAATGGGGTCAGCGTCCGGCGAACACCACCGAGAAGCGGACACCTTCGAGGAACTCGGACCCGCCATTCGCGAAGTTCGCGCGATCCGCCGTGTACGCGAGTGCCAGCGCGAACGGCGTGCGCGGCAGCAGTACGGTGAGCCCCGCCTCCCCTCCCTGCGCGCCGCTCCCTCCGCCCTGCACGTTCGTGCTCGCGCCGAACGCGTACCACCCCTCGAAATGCGCGAAGGCGATGCCGTTCACGATCTCCCCCTCGGCGCGCGCACGCCCCTCGAATCGCACCCAGCGTGAGCTGCCGGCCGGGGTCACATACGCCCGCAGGTGCGGACCGCCACCGACGCTGATCCACGGTCGCACCTGGAAGCGCAGCTGGAGCGCGCCGTCCACGAGGTCCTCCCCATCGCCGAGTGTGCCCGCCTCCGGCGTGAGCGAGCCTTGGCCGTAGAGGCCTTCGAGGGTGAAACGCCGGAAGGTCGCCGAGCCGCGGGCACCCATCACGGGGCCGGTCCAGACGCGCTCGAGCGCCCCGGTGCGGGCGAGGCGTGCCGTCGTGATCTCGGCTCCGCCCGAGAGCGAGACCGGGAACTGGGCCGCGAGGGATCCGGCGCCGAGCAGTGCCGTGGCGAGCCCGAGCGCCGCGGCCAACGGACGGAAGCCACCTCGGCCGCGGGTCACTTGATCTCCACGATCTTGGCGCGTCCGGCAGTGATGCGGATGCGGGTCGCGGCACGACGGGCGTCGTTCTCCGCTCGCACGCGATCGGCTTCCTTGTCCCAATCCTCCCGGAGCTTCCGGTTCCAGGCGACGTTCTCGCGCAGCACGCGCGGCCGCGAGGCGGTGGCCATGCCGATCACCGCCGAGACGCCGAGCGCGCCGGCGACACCGTAGCGGAGCGACATGCCCTGCTCCCCGCTGCCCAGGAGCGACGGGAGCGCGACGGCCGCGGCGGCGGTGAGGAGCCCGGTGAGGAGCGGTCGGGTGCCACGCGAGCGCGTCTCCGTCTCGGGCCGGAAGACCGTGGGCGAGAGCGGCTCCGGGCTCGGCAGGGTGTCGAGGACGATCCGGATGATGTCGAGCGGGATCTCGACCTCGCGTTCCTCGCGGCCGGCCGGGCTGCGGGAGGTCACGCGCAGGAGGTAGCGGCCGGGCTCGCGCAGGCGGCCGATGCCGTCGCGACCGTTCCAGAGGAGCTGTAGGCTGTCGCCGATCGCGCCGTCGTGCAGGGTGCGTTCGGGGGAGCCGAAGGCATCGGTGATCTGCGCCTTGATGTCATGCAGGGACGACGCGTAGACGGTGATGGGGAACCGGTCCGACTGGCCCTGGATCTCGGACACGGGCGGCACCGACACGCTCGTGGCGCGCACGCCGAGACGCGCCTCCTGGAAGAGGGCGGTCACGTCGGGCGGGAAGATCAGGTCGTCCGGACGGTACTTCGGGTCGGCAAGGAGGAGCGCCTGGAAGTCGGACGTCGCCGCGTCACGACTGCCGCGGAAGACCTCGGTGGCGGCGAGGTACATCAGCGCGCGCGATCGGTCGGCGGGGGAGAGGCGTGCGGCGCCCGTGTCCGCCAGCGCCGCGCGCAGGCGCGTCGCGGCCACGTCGTACTCGAGGTTGCGATACGCGGTGAAGGCGGCCGCGAGCGGGTCCGGGGGCTGCGGCGTGCGCTGCGCGCCCGCGTCGGCGGATGACACCAGCGAGAGCGCGAAGAGCGCTCCGGCCGCGACTCGCCGAACTGGCCACCGGATCATGGACGCTGGGGTTCGAGGACGATGTCCGTGATGCGCAGTGTCTCGCCAGCGGTGATGGTCACCGTGCGCTCATACGGCGCGAACTCGGTGCGCACGATCCGCAGCTGGTGCGTGCCCGCGCTGAGCTCGATGTCGCCCTTGGGCGTGTTCCCGACCAGTGCGCCGTCCACGTAGATCTGGCCCCACGGCGTCGAGTTGACGAGGAGCTTGCCCATGCCGGCGCGTGGCGGTGCGCTCGTGGATGACCGGGTTCCCGGCGAGACGGGCGGGACGACCGGGCCCGGCACCGTCGCGCGCGCGCCGGCGGGTGCGGGTTGCTCACCCTGGCCGGCGGGCGGGGTTGTGCGCCGCGTTGCCGGCGAGGTCGCCGCGAGCGGCTCCGCGGCCTGCGCCGCGCTGGGGACCGGCGTCCGCTCCCGTGTCGGCGCGAGGTTGTTCGTCACCGAGGCGGGCCCACCCGTCGGCTTGTTCTGGATCAGGTTCCAAACATAGGGCGCGCTGAACCAGAGCACCGCGGCCGCGACCACCGCCACCACTGAGCGCCCGACCGCGACGA
Source organism: Gemmatimonadota bacterium (assembly GCA_029884515.1). Lineage (GTDB taxonomy): Bacteria > Gemmatimonadota > Gemmatimonadetes > Gemmatimonadales > Gemmatimonadaceae > Pseudogemmatithrix. Next base: position 1,354 of record JAOUHR010000123.1, on the reverse strand, counting down.
GCGGACGCCAGGGATCGGCGGGCGGTTCCCAGCCGTTGATGAGCACCACGTCCTGCGTGATGCGCCCGGTGGGACGCGCCTCCGGAGCGGGTGCCGTCGCGTCGTCCTCGAGCGCCCAGAGGAGGTCGGCGCAGGAAGGGAAGCGCCGCCAGGGATCATCCGCCAGGGCGCGGTCCACCGCGCGGGCGATCGAGGCGGGCACGTCAGCGCGCTCGCGGTGGATCGGGATGGGCGGGTCGGCCGGCAGATGCCCGGTGAGGCACTCGTAAATGAGGGCTGCGAGCGCGTACTGGTCCGCGGCAGGGAGGCGTTCGCCACGGGCGAACTCCTCGGGGGCGATCCAGGAGGGGCGGACGGTGCCGTCCGCACTCAGTGCGGGCGGGCGAGCGGCGGCTTCCGCGGCAGCTCCGGCAGCGGTGCTCCCCCCAGCGGGCGGGAGCGCCAGCGGCTGCGGACGCGCGCGCAGGAAAGTGGGATCGGCGACGTGGACCCAGCCCTCCTTGTCCACGAAGACGTTCTCCGCCTTGATGGCGCCATGCACCACGCCGCGCCGATGCAGGTATTCGAGCGCATTCACCACCTGCGTGGCGATGCGGCGGCAGGAGCGCGGCCCCATGCGACGGCGCTGGCGGAGCAGCTCGCGCAGCGAGGTGGACTCGACCGGCTCCGTCGCGTACCAGAAGAGGCTGTCGGTGCTGCCGAAGCGCAGGATGCGGAGCAGGTGCGGATGGTCGAAGCCCGCGAAGGCCGTGAGCGTGGTGCGGAAGCTCTCCTCGGCGTCGGCCTCGTCGGTGCGCCGCGGGAGGACCTTGAGCACCACCTCGCGCTTCGAGCCCTTCTCCCGCGCGCGGAAGACGTGCGAGCGGAGCCCGCGCCCGAGTGGCTGCTCGAACTCGAACTCGTGGGAGAGCTGCCGCCGTGCGAGTTCGATGGTCGCATCGGCCGGCGCCACGGCGACGGTCGCCTCGGCCGCATAGCCGCACAGCTCACAGATCCCCGTGAGGGGCGAGAGCTCAGCGACGGAGCAGCGGGGACAGGTCACGCGGTGCCGGGAGTGAAGGGGAGCCGAAGGCGCACCCCTGAAGGATAGCTCTTCGGGGGTGTCAGTCACGTAGTACCGTGACGTGTGAGCCGGGGGTCCGGGTCACACGGGGGGCCCGAGGCGAGGGCGCGGCGTCGAACAGGGCGGGCCGCGCGCGGGAGCGCGCGGGACCACCGCGGCTCTCGCCGAGCGCGCTCGCCAGGGTGAGGTCGGCGTCCGTCAGCGTCACGGTCACCGTCGCAGGCGTCGTCACGGCCACGGGTCCGGCCCCGGCGACGGTGACCGTGACGCTGACGGACGCCGACCTCACCC
>JAOUHR010000544.1 GCA_029884515.1 Gemmatimonadota bacterium | reverse complement strand
CGCGCTCCTTCCCCGTCATCGTCATCGCTCGTCGCCCTTGGTGACCAGGTAGGGGAGCGGGTTGATGGGCGTGCCGGCCCACCACTGCTTGCCGGAGGCCATGCGCATCAATTGGAAGTGGAGGTGCGGCGCGTCCTTCGGGGCATTCCCCGACGTGCCGACGGTCGCGAGGAGCTGGCCGCGCTTCACGCGCTGCCCCTCCTCGAGTCCGTAGACGCGCTTGTCGAGGTGCGCATAGTAATAGATGAACCGCCGCGACGGGTCGGAGAGGTAGAGGGTTCGCCCACCAAGCTCGTTGTCGTCGATCCGCAGGACGTAGCCGTCGTCGGCGGCGAGCACGCGCGTGCCCTTCTTCGCCATGATGTCGAGCGCCAGGTGCGCGCGGCCGCCGCCGCGCGGCGCACTGTAGGTGTCGCGCAGCTGACGGCGCGACACGCCCTGCACCGGCACCATCAACTCGCGTGAACGGAGGTATTCGTCCTCGGTGAGCGGGTGCACACCCGGGGTGGCACCGATGGCACAGGCACCGAACGCGAGCAGGAGCGCGAACGGCAGCGTTCGCTTCACGAGAGGGGTCACACGGGGTAAACGAGCGCGGCGAGCCGTCCGTCACGGATTCGGCGGAACCTGCGCGTGCGACTCGCGATTCGTCGGGAGATGACTCACCACAGGCCAGCGGTTCCCCCGATGCCGTCCCTGCACGACGCGCCCGGGCTTCCCGGCATGCCTTCGCTCAAGGACCGCTTCGACGCGGGGCTCGACTTCGACGCGATGCTCGGGAGTGCCACGAAGAACGTGGAACTGTATCGCAGCTTCCGCTCGCGCGCGGTGGCGCCAGCAGAGTTCGCGAGCCGCATCGCCACCACGGGCCGGCGCTGGCACCTCCTCGTGATCAGCGAGGACTGGTGCGGCGACTCGGTGAACATCGTGCCGTGGGTGGACGCGCTCTCCACCTCGTCGTCGTTGACGGAGATGCGGATCATCGGCCGGGAGGACAACCTCGACCTGATGGATCGGCACCTGACCGACGGGCGCTCGCGCGCGATCCCGATCGTGCTCCTGCTGGACGATGCTTTCGTCGAGCGCGGCTGGTGGGGGCCGCGCCCGGCGGAGCTCCAGGCGTGGTTCTGGAGTCCGGACGCGCAGGTACTTGGCAAGGACGCGCGCTACAAGGAGCTGCGCCTGCGCTACTCGCGCGACCGCGGCCGTTCGATCATGGAGGAACTGACCCTGCTGATCGAACGGGCTGCGGTTCAGGATGCGAGCCGGGACTCCGCGACGGACATCGCCGCTCCGTAGGCGTGGACGCGGTCGCGCGAGCGGCCGGTCACCTCGCGGATCAACCCGGCTTCCTCGAGTCGCTCGAGTGCGGCGGCGGCCGCCGGGCGGGAGAGGCCGAGCTCCTCGGCGAGCACCGGCATCGAGACCGCGAGCAGCGTGCGCACCGTCGCGAGCGCTCGCCGCGCGGTGATCCCGGCTCGCCCCATCGCCGCGACCACCTCTTCCTCGCCGGCGATCGCGTCCGTGGCGCGGCGCACGGCCTCCCGGAGAAGTCGTGCGCGATGTGCCGTCGCACCGAGGGCGGCGCGAGCCCATGGCGCTTCGTCCCCGTCGCGCCATGCACGAATGGCATCGCGCCGCACGTCGGGCGCGACGTTGACGAACGGCAGTACGCGTACGCGATCGGTGCGGCCCCCGGCGCAGAGCAGGAGCGCGGCGATCGCCTCGTCCGGACCGGCGACGGGCCCCGGCCCGGTGGCGACGGCGTCGGGAGCGGACCCAGCATCCGCGGAGGCGATCGCAGCGCGCGCAGCCCGCCTGTCCGGGAGGCTGGCTTCCGCGCCGTCGGCGCCCGACGGGAACCACGCCGACGAATCGAGCGCGCGGATCAGCACCGGCCGACTCCTGCCGCTCTCGCGCCAGACGGCTTCCAGCCGGCCGCGCTCGGCGTAACTTGCGAGCGTGGGCGCGAACGGCTCGAGGCGTGTGGCCGAAAGGAATGCGCCGCCCCGGGT
>JAOUHR010000545.1 GCA_029884515.1 Gemmatimonadota bacterium | reverse complement strand
CGCGCGCATCAGGAAGTTCACCATCTGTGGCGTGATGAACTCCGCGGCGCAGATCAAGTCGCCCTCGTTCTCGCGGTCCTCGTCGTCCGCGACGACGAGGAACTTCCCCGCTTTGAGGTCTTCGATTGCTTGTGCGATGGTCCCGAACATCATCAGGTCGTCAGAAGGGGCGCCGCGAGGCGCTTGAGGTACTTCGCGAGGATGTCCGCCTCCAGCTGCACCAGGTCGCCGGCGCGAAGCGCGCCGAGCGTGGTGTGGCGGAGTGTGTGTTCCACGATGGAGAGCTGCAGCACGCCGGGGCGCGGGAGCGCGTTCACGGTGAGGCTCACGCCGTCCACGGCCACGCTGCCGAGCGGCACGAGGAGCTCATCCACCTCGGCCGGCACTTCGATGTCGATGAGCCAGGCGTCGCGCTCCTGCGCCGAGGAGAGCACGCGACCGACGCCGTCCACGTGGCCCTGCACGATGTGGCCGCCGAGACGATCGCCCACCGCGAGCGCACGCTCGAGGTTGAGCTTGGTGCCGACCCGCCACCCGTCCATCGCGGTCCGGCCGAGCGTCGTCACCACGGCCGCCACGCTGAACCAGCCCTTGCCGCACTCGCGCACGGTGAGGCAGGCGCCGTTCACCGCGATGCTCTCGCCGACCGTCACGTCGCCGTAGGGCGCTCCGATCACGAGCTCGCGCCCGGCATCCGTGGCGGACACCTCGCGAATCTCTCCGATGGCGGTGACGAGTCCCGTGAACATGCGCGGCCGAGCCGAAGGTGGAATCAGCGGCCGGCGGAGGGGACAGTCGCGTAGACGGTCATCAAGTCGTCGTCGAAGGCCCGACGCTCGACCACCCGCCAACGCTCCGGGAATCCCGTGGCCAGCGACACCGACCCGAACGCGGGCAGTGCCCCGGCCCCGAGCAGGACCGGCGCATGGAAGATAATCAGTCGGTCCACCACTCCGCCGCTCAGGAGGGCCCCGGCCATCCCGGCACCCCCCTCGACCAGCAGGTGGCGGACCCCCTCGGCCCGGAGGAGGCCGAGCTGGGCGCCGAGCCCATTCGCCTGCAGCACCCGCACCCCCGCGCGCTCGAGCGCAGCGCGCCGGGCCGGGTCGGGGGCGTCGGCCAGCACCCAGGTGGGGACCTTCCCCGCCGTCCGCACCAGCTTGTTGAGCGGGGGGAGCCGGGTGCCCGGGTCGAAGACCACGCGGCACGGCGCGATGCGCGGCCGACGGCCGGAGCGGACGGTGAGATCGGGGTCGTCCGCGAGCGCGGTGCCGATGCCGACCCCCACCGCGTCCACGCCGGCGCGCAGGTGGTGCACGTGGCGGCGCGCCCTCTCCCCGGTGAGCCAGCGCTGGCTGCGGTCGGCAGAGGCGAGGGCGCCGTCGAGCGAGATCGCCAGCTTGAGGGTGACGAACGGGCGGCCCTCCTCGCGCTGGGCGAAGAGGAAGGGCGCGTTGAGGTCCTCGGCCGCCGCGCGCTCCACCCCTTCGGTGACGGCGATCCCTGCGGCGCGCAGCTTCTCGATGCCACCCGCCGCGACCGGGTTGGGGTCGGGGACGGCCACGATCACGCGGCGCACGCCCGCCGCGATGAGCGCGTCCGTGCAGGGCGGCGTCCGGCCGTGGTGTGTGCAGGGCTCGAGCGTGACGAACATCTCCGCGCCACGCGCCCTCTCGCCCGCGCGCGCCAGCGCCACGACCTCAGCGTGCGGCCCCCCGAACTCGGCGTGGAAGCCCTCCCCGACGACCTGGCCGGCGCGAACGACGACGGCGCCGACCAGTGGGTTCGGCGCCGTCCGGCCCCAGCCGCGCCGCGCCAGGACCAGCGCGCGGCGCATCCGGGCCCCGTCGTGCGGGGCCGGTGGCGGGGAGAGGTGCGGGTGTTCTGCGATCAGAAGCTGATGCGGAGGCCGAGGGAGCCGTAGAGGCGCGACTTGTCGGCGGCCTCGTCGAAGTTGTTGTACGTGGTCACCGACCCACCGCTCACCGAACCGACTTCCGCGACGAGCTTCGCGA
>JAOUHR010000542.1 GCA_029884515.1 Gemmatimonadota bacterium | reverse complement strand
CTCGCGGACCGCGATACTCATCGTGCAACCGTGAGACGGTCTCTCACGGATGGATCCTTCCCGCAGGACGCTGTCGGAAGGGCGTGCAAAGGGATTCGACCCCGGCGCACAGGTCGTGAGGTCGCTGGACACGATCGAGGTCCCCGCTGACGGGGGCACCTGAGTCGGGACCGTCCGACGAGGGAGAGAGGTCTGAAGAGGCTGCGCATCGCGTGGCGTGTCGAAACAATGAATCGGGCCTCGCCAGCGGAATCGGGTCCCCACAGTCACAGCGATGCTGTGATGTGGGGGCCCCATTCTTTTCCCGGCCGCTGTAGACGACTCGGCGGCAGGTCACGCGCCCCGGCGGTCGATCACGCGTCGGGCCTTGCCGGCTGAGGTGCGCTCGATGGTCCCTGGCGCACCGACCTCGACCGACGCGCTCACGCCGATGAGTTCCTTTATCCGCTCGCGAACCTCGGCCGCCACCCGGTCCGGAGCCAGGTCGGCGCGACCGGGGAGCAACTCACATCGCACGGCGAGTTCGTCGAGCGCCCCGGGGCGCGTCACGACAAGCTGGTACTGGCCCGCGAGCCCATCATGTCGTAGCACGATCTCCTCCACTTGCGTCGGGTAGACGTTCACGCCGCGGATGATCAGCATGTCATCGGTGCGGCCGACGATGCGCCCCATCCTTCGCATGCTGCGCGCCGTCGGCGGGAGGAGTCGTGTGAGGTCGCGCGTCCGGTAGCGGATTAGGGGCTGTGCCTCCCTGGTGAGCGTCGTGAGCACGAGCTCGCCCGCACTCCCATCTGACAGCACCGTGCCCGTGTCGGGGTCGATGATCTCGGGGTAGAAGTGGTCCTCCCAGACCACCGATCCATCCTTGGTCTCGATGCACTCGCTCGCGACGCCGGGGCCCATCACCTCGGAGAGGCCATAGATGTCCACCGCGTCGAGCGCTGCCGAGTCCTCGATCCCGTCGCGCATCGCCGCCGTCCAGGGCTCGGCGCCGAAGATCCCCACCTGCACGGACATCTCGCGAGGGTCGAGCCCCATCCGGCTGAACTGCTCGATGATGACCTGCATGTAGCTCGGCGTCACCATGATGATGTCCGGCCGGAAGTCCACGATGAGCTGCACCTGCTTCTCGGTCTGGCCGCCGGACATCGGGACCACCGTGCAGCCGAGTCGCTCAGCGCCGTAGTGCGCACCGAGACCGCCGGTGAAGAGGCCGTACCCGTAGGCGACGTGGACGATGTCGCCCGCGCGCCCGCCGGCCGCCCGGATGGAGCGCGCCACCAGCCCGGCCCAGATCTCGATGTCGCGCTGCGTATAGCCGACGACGGTGGGCTTGCCCGTGGTGCCCGAGGACGCGTGGATGCGGACCACCTGTTGGCGCGGCACGGCGAACATCCCGAACGGATAGTTGGCCCGCAGGTCCGCCTTGGTGGTCAAGGGAAACCGCGCGAGGTCGGCGAGTGCGCGACAATCGCCGGGGTGCACCCCGCGCGCGTCGAACGCCTCGCGATAATGCGGGACGTGCGCGTACGCGCGCGCGAGGGTCGTCTGCAGCCGCTCGAGCTGCAGCGCCTGCAGTTCGTCCGCACTCGCGCGCTCGATCGGCTCGAGCTCGCTGGGGTCGGGGTGTCGGACCGGCATCGGACCTCCGGATCGGCGCGTGGGGACGGGCTCGCGGTGCGCTGACTACCCTGAGGATAGCCGAAAACGCAGACCAAGGGCGCATGGGGTTCTCGCCCACCGGAACGGTCCATAAGTTCCGCGGGTAGGTCTTCCCAGTCCTTCCCCCGGCGACCCTCCATGCACTTCCACCGCCCCGCCCTCTTCGCCGCCCTGCTCCTGGCCCCGACGCTCGCGGTCGCGCAGGCCAGCAAGCCCTACCAGTTCACGCTCGAGGACTACGCCCGGGCCGAGCGATTCCTGGGGGCGGGCACCAACCCGCTCGTCGCCGGCGTCGCCGGAAGGCCCACGTGGCTGGCGGACGGCCGCTTCTGGTACCGCACCGCGAACCTGGGCG
>JAOUHR010000543.1 GCA_029884515.1 Gemmatimonadota bacterium | reverse complement strand
GCACGACCCCAAGCGCGTCGTCTTCCCCGAGGGGGAGGACCCGAAGATCCTGCGTGCCGCGCAGATCCTCGTGGACGACGCGATCGCGCACCCGATCCTCCTCGGCCGCCACGACCGCGTGAACGCGCTGGCCGAGGAACTCGGCATCCCGCTCACCGGGATCACCGTCGAGGAACCGGGCACGAGCAAGCGCCGCGAGAAGTACGCGCGGCACCTCTGGCAGCGGCGCCAGCGGAAGGGCCTCTCGCTGAGCGAGGCCGAGCAGCGCATCACCCGCGCCACGACGTTCGGTTCGGTGATGGTGGCCTGCGGCGACGCCGACGCGCTGCTCGGCGGGCTGGGCAAGCACTATCCGGAGACCGTGCGCCCCGCGCTCGAGGTCATCGGCGCGCACCCGCGGGTGGGCCTCGTCTCCGGCCTCTACCTGCTGGTGTTCGAGAAGCACGTGGTGTTCTTCGGCGACACCACGGTGAACATCGACCCGACGGCGGAACAGCTGGCGCAGATCGCCTGGTCGGCGGCGGGGGTGGCGCGGGTGTTCGGCTTCGCCCCGAAGATCGCGATGCTCTCGTTCTCCAACTTCGGATCGGTGAAGCATCCCGAGGCGCAGAAGGTGAGCGAGGCGGTACGACTCCTGCGGCTCCGCGACCCGTCCCTGGTCGTCGACGGCGAGATGCAGGCGGACACCGCCTTCAGCGAGGACGTGCTCGCCGGCCGCTATCCGTTCAGCGCGCTCAAGGAGGCGGCCAACGTGCTGATCTTCCCCAACCTCAGCGCTGGCAACATCGCGTACAAGCTCCTCACCCACCTCGGCGGGGCCACGGCCATCGGTCCCATCCTCGTCGGCATGCAGCACCCGGTGCACGTGCTCGAGCAGGGCGCGGGCGTCGAGGAGATCGTCAACATGGCGGCCGTGGCCGTCATCGATGCGCAGCAGCGGGTCCGCACAACCGACCATCCCCGCGACGCGCGCCCGTAAGACGCCCGCGCGGTCCCACCCAACCGATCCCATTCCCCACCTCATGTCCCCGACCTCTTCCCCCGCCGCCGTACGTGAGAGCACCACCGGCCTCGGCGCCCAGGGCCTCAAGCCCAAGGGCACCGTCCGCTGGAACCTCGAGGCGCCCGAGCTGACCCAGGCCGCGATCCGTCGCAACGAGGGCGAGCTCGCCCACATGGGCCCATTCGTCGCCGTCACCAAGCCGCACACCGGCCGTTCGCCGAACGACAAGTTCGTGGTCCGGGAGTCCTCGAGCGAGCAGGACGTGGACTGGGGCAAGGTGAACCAGCCCATCTCCGAGGCGCACTTCGAGACGCTCCTCGCCGATGTCCGCGGGTACCTGGACGGCCTCGACGAGCTCTTCGTCGAGGACCTCTATTGCGGTGCCGACCCCGCCTACCGCCTCTCCTGCCGCTATGTCACGCCCAACGCGTGGCACGCGAACTTCGTGCGCAACATGTTCATCCGCCCCGAGCTGGCCGCGCTGGCGAGCTTCGCGCCGAACTTCAGCATCCTCCACGCCCCCGAGTTCCAGGCCGACCCGGCGACGCACGGCACGCGCACGAGCACCTTCATCGTGCTCCACCTCGCCAAGCGGATGATCCTGATCGGCGGCACGCGCTACGCGGGCGAGCTCAAGAAGTCGATGTTCACCGTGATGAACTACCTCCTCCCCAAGCAGGGCGTGCTCTCGATGCACTGTTCGGCGAACATCGGGCCGGCCAAGGACACCGCGCTCTTCTTCGGCCTCTCGGGCACCGGCAAGACCACGCTCTCGGCCGACCCGGACCGCGGGCTCATCGGCGACGACGAGCACGGCTGGAGCGAGAGCGGGATCTTCAACTTCGAGGGGGGCTGCTACGCGAAGGTGATCAACCTCTCGCGCGAGCAGGAGCCCGACATCTTCGCCACCACGGAGATGTTCGGCACGATCCTCGAGAACGTCGTGCTCGAACCGGGCACAAGGCGAGTCGACTTCTCGAACCAGTCGATCACCGAGAACACGCGCGCCTCGTA
>JAOUHR010000540.1 GCA_029884515.1 Gemmatimonadota bacterium | reverse complement strand
CGCGAGCGGAAGACGGTCACGCGTGACATCGGGGGCACGGCAGGGACCGACGAGTACACCGACGCGGTGATCGCCCGCCTGAAGTGAGGCTCCTCCAACTCTCCGACGTCCACTTCGGCCGGGACGCGGTCGCCGAGTACGTGGCGACGCTCGCGGGCCGCATCGCCGGCAGGCGGTATGACGGCGTGGTGGTGGTGGGCGACCTCACGCAGCGGAACTTCCGCTGGCAGTTCCGCCAGGCGAAGGCGTTCCTCGACGCGGCGCGCGCCGTCACGCCGGTGTTCGTCGTGCCGGGCAACCACGACGTCGCCTGGTGGTGGAAGCCGTTCGGGCTCGGCCTCCGCTGGCCGATGTACCGCGGCTACCGCAAGTGGATCAGCGACGACCTCGAGCCCACGCTCCGGCTGCCCGGCGTCACGCTGGTGGGGCTCAACTCCTGCCACGGCATCCAGCCGTACACGCTCACCACGCGGCCGCGCGACCTGAGCGTGGTGGGGGCGATCCGGCCCGCGCAGTGGGAGCACGCGCGGCGCGCATTCGCCGCCGCGCCCGCCGGCGACCTCAAGGTGCTCGTCTTCCACCACAACCTCCTGCGCGGCGACATCTCGCGGCGCTGGGGGCTGGCGAGCCGCGCCGAGGGGATCGGCCACGCGCTCGGCACCGGCGCCGACCTCGTGCTCAACGGCCACGACCACCAGACGCGGATCGACACCTTCGATCTCGGGGAGCGGCGCCTGGTGGTCTCGGCGAGCACGACGCTCTGCCGCCGCACGCGCGGCGGGCTGCCGGGGGCGTTCCAGGAGATCGAGGTGGAGGCGAGGGAGATCCGCATCCGGGCCTGCGTCTGGACGGCGGAGCAGGGCGACTTCGTGCCGCGGGCCGACCGGGTGTTCCCGCGGTGAGCCCGCGCGCGGCCGACGCGCTGCAGCTCGGCTTCGGGTTCGCGCACGCGCCCGACGCCTACGCGCTGCTCGACCCCGATCCCACGCCGGCCGAACAGGCCGCCGGGCAGGCCGCCGCGGCCGAGGACGCGGCCTCGCGCGCCGGGCGGCTCGCTGACCGCCTCCGGGCGCTCGGTCTCGCGCACATCCGGACGGTGCGGCTCACGCGCAATCGCTCCGTACTCGTGAGCGTGAAGGGGTTCGAGTTGCGCGTGCACGAGGCGTTCGTGGACGCGCCGGCGGCGATGCACGAGCAGATCGTGCGGTTCGTGATGGCGCGCCGGAAGTGGGAGCGGCAGGCGGCGCGCGACGCGATCGTGGGGTACCCGCTCCCGCGCGTCGGCCCTGTGCGGGCCGCCGAGCGCACGCACCCGGACGACGAGCCGCTGGTCGAGCGCCTGGCGGAGTGGCACGTGCGCTTCAACGGCGAGCGATTCGGCGCGACGCTCTCCACCGTGCCCATCCGCGTCTCCCGCCGGATGAAGCGGCGACTCGGGCACTTCGCGCCGGTCGAGGACGGACGTCCCGCCGAGATCGCGATCTCGGCGCGGCACCTCCGGCGCGACGGGTTCGCCGCCGCGGTGGAGACGCTGCTGCACGAGATGGTGCATCAGTGGCAGCACGAGAGCGGGCGGCCGCTCGACCACGGGCCCGGGTTCCGGCGGAAGTGCCGCGAGGTGGGCGCGTTGCCGCGGGCGAAGCGCGCGGCCGGCTGACGGGCAGCCCGCGCGCATCACGTCCCGCCAGCAGCCGCTCCAGCAACTCGATCTGCCGCTCCTGCGTCTGCACGAGCGCGTTCCACTGCCCCTCGCGCAAGGCATCGAGCTTCTCGTGCAGGGAGTGGATCTCGATCTCGGCGGCGAGCGTCATCAGGAGGAAGAGGATGATGAACGTCCACGACCCGCCGCGTCGCGCGCCACCGGCGTGCGCTCCACCACGGCGGTCACCACACGGCGCTGCCGGGTGGCGAGGGTGATGAGCATCTGGTTGGGTGTCATGGTCGTTGCATCATGGGTGACCGGGTGAGCGAGTACCGTCGCGGCCCGGGATGACGAGACCCTGGGGGTCTGCGCGCTCG
>JAOUHR010000541.1 GCA_029884515.1 Gemmatimonadota bacterium | reverse complement strand
TCTAACCACCTGAGCTACAGGCCCGGTCAGAACTAGGAAATAAAGCCGCGCGGGGAACGCGGGTCAACCGCGAAGTGTGCGCCTCTCGCGTCGTCCCCATGGTCTTGGGTCGAGGATGACGCGTCGGTGGCGCGGGGCGGGGCGACGGCGCGCCGGCTCCGGGCGGTGCGTCGGAGTCGCGGAGGGGCAAGGCAGCCGACTTGCGCCGGCAGCGCACCGTGCGCAATACGAAGGACGCGCTCCACGTCCCCTGCCCCACGATCCGATGCTCGAGGAAGCCGAGAAGGGCCGCACGCTCTCCGACGAGGCGCACGATGCCATCGTCCCCAAGCTCCGCTCCGAACTCCTCTCGGCGCAGTTCGCGCTCAGGGAACGCGACTTCCCGGTGATCGTGATCGTGTCCGGGGCGGACGGCGCGGGGAAGGGTGAGATGGTGCACCACCTCAACGACTGGCTCGACCCGCGCGAGGTGGTCACCCACAGCTTCTGGGACACCTCCTCCGACGACCTGCATCACCCGGAGTACTGGCGGTTCTGGCGGGCGATGCCCGGGAAGGGGCGGATCGGGATCCTCTTCGGGTCGTGGTACTCGGCGCCGATCATCGATCGGGTGCTGAAGACATCGAAGCGGACGGAGTTCGAGGCATCGCTCGCGCGGGTGGCGCGGTTCGAGAAGATGCTCACGGACTCGGGCGCGGTGTTGGTGAAGCTCTGGCTGCACCTCTCGAAGCCGGCGCAGAGGGCGCGGCTCAAGGAACTCGAGGAGGACGGCCGGCTGGGGCCGGACGACTGGGCGCACTTCAAGAAGTACAAGCGCTTCCGGGACGTGTCGGACGCGGCGCTGGAGCAGACGCACACGCGCCACGCGCCCTGGCACGTGATCGAGGCGACGGACCGGCGCTACCGCGAGATCACCGCGGCGGAGATCCTGCTCGGCGCGATCGAGGCACGGATGGTCGGGGAGGCGAAGGCGGCGAAGACGCGGACCCGGAAGAAGGCGAAGGTCGCGGCGCGCGAGGAAGGCGCGCCGAAGGGAGCGAAGGGGCGCGCCAAAGGGGGCGCGGCGGGCGCGGCGACCGCTAAGGGCACGGAGGCACAAGGCACATTCGACGGCGCGCTCGACAGCGTGGACCTCAAGCAGCGGCTCCCGAAGGCGCGGTACGAATCGCAGCTCGAGGACCTGCAGGAGCGCCTGAGCCGGCTCGCCTGGTCGGCGCGGGAGGCGAAGGTCGCGACGGTGCTCGCGTTCGAGGGGTGGGACGCGGCCGGCAAGGGGAGCGCGATCCGGCGGGTCACGCAGGCGATGGATCCGCGGCTCTACCGGGTGGCGCGGATCGCGGCGCCCACGGAGGAGGAGCGCGCGCAGCACTACCTCTGGCGGTTCTGGCGCCGGGTGCCGCGTGACGGCGCGGTCGGGATCTTCGACCGGTCGTGGTACGGCCGGGTGCTGGTGGAGCGCGTGGAGGGGTTCGCGCGACCGGAGGAGTGGCAGCGCTCCTACGACGAGATCAACGAGTTCGAGCGTCAACTCACGGACCACGGCATGGTGGTGCTCAAGTTCTGGCTCCACGTCAGCGAGCAGGAGCAGCTGAAGCGGTTCAAGGAGCGGGAGACGGTGCCGTGGAAGCGGTACAAGATCACGCCGGACGACTGGCGGAACCGGAAGAAGATCCCGGCCTACCGCGCGGCGGTGGAGGAGATGGTGGCGCGCTGCGACCCGCCGACGGCGCCCTGGACGCTGGTGGCGGGGAACGACAAGCGGTTCGCGCGGGTGCAGATCCTGCGGACGATCGTGGAGCGACTGGAGGGGGCGCTCGGCGCGTGAGCGCGCGGGAGGAGACGGGCACGAACGCGAACGGGGGCGCCGGCAGGCGCCCCCGTTCGCGTCTCACCCCGCCGTGTGGTCAGTCGTCGTACTTGCCGGGCCCCGCGGGACGCGTGCGGTCGTCGTCGTCCGCCTCGTCATACTCGTCGTCGAGGTCGATCAGGTCGTCATCGAGGTCGTCGTCCTCGTCGTCC
>JAOUHR010000539.1 GCA_029884515.1 Gemmatimonadota bacterium | reverse complement strand
GGCCTCCGCGGCCGGCGCACTCGCGTTCGCCGAGAGCATCCCGGTGCGCGAGAACGGGAAGCCGGGGCTCGACGCCGGCATCGCCGGGCCCATCCTCAAGGAAGTGCGTGAACGGCTCCGCTTCCTCGTGGACGTCGGGCTCGACTACCTCACCCTCGACCGCTCGGCCGAGTCGCTCTCGGGCGGCGAGGCGCAGCGCATCCGGCTCGCGACGCAGATCGGCTCACGCCTGGTGGGCGTGCTCTACATCCTCGACGAGCCGAGCATCGGGCTCCACCAGCGCGACAACGCGCGGCTCCTCGGCACGCTCAAGCGCCTCCGGGACCTGGGCAACACGGTGCTCGTGGTGGAGCACGACGAGGAGACCATCCTCGCCGCGGACCACCTGATCGACCTGGGGCCCGGCGCCGGGAAGCATGGCGGCGAGGTGATCGCCGAGGGCACCGTCGCCGAGGTCATGAAGGTGAAGCGGAGCATCACCGCGCAGTACCTCACCGGCGTACGGTCCATCCCGTTCCCCGCGGAGCGCCGCGCGCGCGATCCGGAGCGCGTGGTGCGGATCGAGGGCGCGCGCGAGCACAACCTGCAGAAGATCGACGTCGAGTTCCCGCTCGGGCTCTTCGTCGCCGTCACCGGCGTCTCGGGGTCGGGGAAGTCGACGCTCGTGGAGGACATCCTGCAGCGCACGCTCGCGCGGCACTTCTTCCGCGCCCGCGTGATCCCCGGTGCGCACGACCGCATCAAGGGGCTCGAGCACCTCGACAAGGTGATCGACATCGACCAGACGCCGATCGGCCGCACGCCGCGGTCGAACCCGGCGACGTACACGGGACTCTTCACTCCCATCCGCGAACTCTTCGCCGAGATGCCCGAGGCGAAGCTCCGCGGCTACGGCCCGGGCCGCTTCTCGTTCAACGTGAAGGGCGGGCGTTGCGAAGCGTGCCAGGGCGACGGCCTCGTGAAGATCGAGATGCACTTCCTCCCCGACGTCTACGTCACCTGCGAGCAGTGCCGCGGCAAGCGCTACAACCGCGAGACGCTCGACGTGAAGTTCCGCGAGATGAGCATCAGCGAGGTGCTCGATCTCACGGTGGAGGACGCGATGGACGCGTTCGAGAACCAGCCGCGCATCCACCACAAGCTCGTCACGCTCAACGACGTGGGGCTCGGCTACATCCACCTCGGGCAGAGCGCCACCACGCTCTCCGGCGGAGAGGCGCAGCGCGTGAAGCTCGCGACCGAGCTTTCCAAGCGCGACACCGGCCGCACGCTCTACATCCTCGACGAGCCCACCACCGGCCTCCACTTCGAGGACGTGCGCGTGCTGCTCGAGGTGCTGCACAAGCTGGTGGAGAAGGGGAACACGGTGCTCGTGATCGAGCACAACCTCGACGTGATCAAGACCGCCGACTGGATCGTGGACCTGGGGCCCGGGGGGGGCGCGGGGGGCGGGCTCGTGGTGGCGACGGGGACGCCGGAGCAGGTCGCGCAGGCGAAGGGGTCCTACACCGGGCAGTACCTCAAGAAGGTGTTGAAGGGCTGAACCCCTTCCGGACGACCTCGTCCAGATGGCGAGCACGGGGCGAGCGTCTTCCATCCCCTGCTCATGTCACCGCCGCCCTCCCGTTCGGATGAGTCGCCCTCGTCGCTCGCCCGTCAGCTGGTGCGCTCCTAATCGGTTGGGGCCGTTGAACTTCCGATGTGACAGCCGGTCTCGACCGAGATCGATGTACCGGTGGTGAGCCGCGATGCACCGGCTGCGAACCGGGTTGCATGGGCCACGAACCGGGTTGCACGGGCCGCGAGCCTCGATGCACCGGTCACGAACCGGGTTGCACGGGCCGCGAGCCGCGATGCACCGGCCACGAATCAGGTGGAACCGGCCGCGAGCCTTGATGCACCGGCCACGAACCGGGTGGAACCAGCCGCGAGCCGCGATGCACTGGCCACGAATCAGGTGGAACCGGCCGCCAGCCTTGATGCACCGGCCACGAATCAGGTGGAACCGGCCGCGAGCCCC
>JAOUHR010000538.1 GCA_029884515.1 Gemmatimonadota bacterium | reverse complement strand
CGAGTCCCGCATGGAACCCCGAGCCGCTCCCCGTGAGCACGGTGAAGCCCACCGCTTGCGCGCGCAGGAACCCCTTGAGCTGCTCCAGGTCGCCCGAGCTGTCCTTCACGCCGATCACGTTCGGGTGCCTCGCCAGCCGCGCGACCAGCTCCGCGGAGAGGGCGAAGTGCATGTACTTCGGGATGTTGTAGAGCACCACCGGCAGCGGTGACTCGTCCGCCACGCGCGTATAGTGCGCCTCGAGCGCCTCGGCGGTCATGACCGCCGAGTAGTAGTGGGGCGCCACCACCAGCACCACGTCGGCGCCGGCCTCCTTGGCGGCCCTGCACCGGGCGACGCACTGCCGCGTGGATTCGGAACCGGTGCCCACGAGCAGCCACCGGTCAGCGGGGATCTCGGCGCGCGCCGCGGCGACGAGCTGCACGCGCTCCTCGTCGCTGAGCAGCGCCGCCTCGCCGTTGGAACCGGCGACGAGCACGCCCGCCAGCCCGTCGGCCATGTGCGCGCGCAGGTTCGCGCGGAACCCGGCCAGGTCGAGGTCCTCCGAGCCGGCCTTGAACGGCGTCACCACCGGGCCGAACACGCCTTCCAGTCGCTTCGTCATCCCCTGGACTCCCCTTTCCGCCGGCCCGTGCCGGAGCGCTTGGTCATCTGCGTGCGCGCGACGGGTTCGGCCAATTCTCCGCTCGCCGTCCTCGCCACCGTGGCATCCACGACGCCGTCCGCGACCAGCGACTCCAGGTGCTGGTCGAAGGTCTGCATCTCGTCGCCCGTCGACTGCTGCGCGAGCAACTCCCGGAGGCGGCCGAACCCATCGTGCTCGAGCATCGTGCTCCGGACCGTGGGGGTCGCGAGCAGCACCTCGAACACCGCCGCGCGCCCGGTGCCGTCCGCCCGCGGGAGCAGCCGCTGGGAGACCACCGCGTGCAATGCGTCGGCCAGCCGCACCCGCACGCTGTCCTGGTCGTCCGGCGGGAACGAGGCGAGGATCCGCGTGAGCGTACCCTGTGCGTCCGGCGCGTTCACGGTGGAGATCACGAGGCGCCCGGTCTCCGCGGCCTGGATCGCCGTGTCCATCGTCTCGGCGTCCCGGAGCTCGCCGATCAGCACCACGTCGGGATCCTGCCGGAGCGCCGCCCGGAGGCCGCGGTGCACGCTCTCCGTGTCCACGCCGATCTCGCGCTGCGTGACCGAACTCTGCAGGTCGCGGTGCAGGAACTCGATCGGGTTCTCGAGCGTGATGATGTGCTTGTTCTGGTGCTGGTTGATGTGGTTCAGCATCGCGGCCATCGTCGTGGACCGCCCCGACCCCGTCGCGCCCGCCACGAGGATCAGGCCGCGCTCCGCTGCGGCGATCGCCTTCAGCACCTCGGGCACCTGCAGCTTGTCGAAGCTCGGCACCTCGAACGGGATCACCCGCATCACCACCATGAAGCTCGAGCGCTGCCGCAGGATGTTCACCCGGAAACGGCCGATCCCCGGCGCGCCCCACGAGCAGTCGTAGTCCTGCAGCTTGTCGATCCGCGCGCGGTCGTCCTCGTTGGCGATGAGCTTGAGCGCGATGCTCCGCGTCTGGTCGGGCGTGAGCGCCGCCTTCGTGAGCGGCACCAGCTTGCCGTCGATGCGCGCGCGGAAGACGTCGCCTGCCTTGATGTGCAGGTCGGAGGCGCCACGGTCGACCGCGGCCTTGATGATCTTCTCCATCAGTCCGTCCCCCCCGGATGGCGGCGATCGGGCACGCCGGGCGCGCCGGGCTCGACCACCGGCTGCTCCGCCGTCGGCTCCCGGCGGACCCCCCGGCGATCCGCCGCGCGGCGGCCCTCGCCACCGCGTGCGACCCAGTCGTCAGACGGTCCGCCGTTCGGCAGTTGCGGCTGCTGCGAGATGAACCGGCCCTCCACCCAGCCGAGTCCCATCAGCACGAGGATCACCGTCACGCTCGAGCCGAGCGCCTCCACGTAGTGCCCCGCCCCGATCGTGAGGCCGAGGGCGGCCACCACCCAGATCGTCGCCGCCGAGGT
>JAOUHR010000537.1 GCA_029884515.1 Gemmatimonadota bacterium | reverse complement strand
GCTGCTCGGCCAGCACGAGGACGCGATCCCCGAGTTCCACGCGATCCTCGCGCTCCGCCCGCGCGACGTGGCGGCGCGCATCCAGCTCGGGCTCTCGGAGAAGGCGAGCGGCCGGCTCGGCGACGCACTGCACTGGTTCCGTGAGGCGCTCCAACTCGACCCCGAGAGCTCGCTGACGAACCTCTACCTGGGCGAGGTGCTCTACAACCAGGGTGCGTTCGACGAGGCGCTCACCGCGCTGCGGCGGGCGATCCAGCACAACCCCGACAACCCGGACGCCCATTTCCTGCTCTCGTTCGTGCTCGGCGACATGGGCCAGCACGAGGAGGCGCAGGCGGCCTCGCGGCGCGCGGTGCAGCTCAACCCCTCGCTCTCGCGCGCGCAGGCGAACCTCTCGCTCGACCAGTACGACCCGCGCAAGTACGAGGCGCTGCTCCCGGGCCGGCAGGCGCGCCGCTCGCAGGCGCAGATGGCGATCGCCGAGGGCGAGCCGCTGGCGCAGTACACGCTCGGGCTCGCCTACCGCCAGCAGGGGTACGTGGCCGAGGCGATGCGCGCGTACCAGAGCGCGCTCGAGCGCGGGGAGGACCGCGCGCTCGTGATGCAGGCGATGGCCGAGCTGCACCTGATCCAGAAGGAGCCGCTGCCGGCGATCGAGCTCTACGACACGCTCATCGCCGACGCGGCCGAGAGCCCGAAGCTCTGGAACGAGCGCGGCGTCGCCCTGCACCAGACGGGCCGGCACGAGGAGGCCGCGCAGAGCTACGTGCGCGCGCTCGAGCTCGAGCCCGGCTACGCGCTGGCCCGCAACAACCTCGGCGTCGCCTACTTCCACGCGGGGTCGCCCGACGACGCGGTGGACGCCTTCCGGCAGGCGCTGCGCGCCGACCCCGGCCTCGTGAAGGCGCGGCTCAACCTCGCCCTGCTGCTCACCCGCGGGCACCGCTTCCAGCTCGCGCTCGAGGCCTACCGGCAGGTGCTGGAGACGGCGCCCGAGCAGGCGGTGGCGTGGAATGGCGTGGGGATGGTCCTGGCGGAACTGCGGAAGTTCGAGGACGCCCGGACGGCGTTCGCGCGCGCGATCCAGGCCAAGCCGGAGTTCGCCGAGGCGCACTACAACCTGAGCTTCACCCTCTCCAACCTCGGCGACTTCGAGGGGGCGCTGCGCGAGACCAAGCTCGCCCTCGAGCTCGACCCCTACTACGTGGCGCAGAAGTTCTCCCTCGCGATCGACCTCGAGTTCGAGGACCCCGACCTCTCGGTGGTGCCGGACCTCGGCGGCGAGCAGCGGATGAGCGGCGAGGTGGAGACCTTCACCTTCGACCCCACGCTGCTCGACTCGCTGTTCTCGGAGCTCGCGCCGCCGCCGCCGGACGGCGGCGTGCCGCTCGAGAGCGACCCGTACCGGCTCGCGCTCGACTTCCTCTCCAAGGGGCTGAGTGACCGGGCGATGGCCGAGACGCGGCGGGTGCTGGCGCGCGGCGGCGACCCCACCACGGGGAACATCCTGCTCGGCGAGGCACTGGGCCGGCAGGGCGCGTGGGGCGACGCGCTGGAGCGCTTCGAGGCGGCCTGCGAGCTGTCGCCCGAGCACCCCGACGCGCTGCGCGGGCAGACCCAGTCGCTGCTCATGCTCGGCCGGGGCGGCGAGGCGAGCGCGGTGGCCGAAGTGCTGATGGAGCAGACGCCCGACGATCCCGACGCGCTGATGCTCGTCGCGACGGCGCGGTTCGAGGGGGGCGACACCGACCGCGCGCTCGAGGCGCTCGACCGCGCGCGGCGCCTGGCGCCCCAGCGGGCGGACGTGCTGCGCGGCATCGGGAACATCACGCGCGCGCTCGGGAACGTGGACGCCGCCATCGCGGCCTACCGGCACGCGCTCTCACTCGACGCGGACTTCGCGGCGGTGCGCCACGACCTCGCGCAGCTCCTGATGCAGCGCGGCGTGTTCGACGAGGCCGAGCGCGAGCTGCTCGCCGCGCTCGAGTCGGTGCCCACGTACGCCGACGCGACACTGGCGCT
>JAOUHR010000122.1 GCA_029884515.1 Gemmatimonadota bacterium | reverse complement strand
CACCGGCACCGCCGCCTCGAGCAGCATGTCGGCGATCGTCACGAACGTGGCGATGATCAGCACGTACGACGTGATGCGGACCTCCTGCGGCACGAGCTTCTTGAGCGAGGCGACCAGGAGGTTGGAGCCGAGCAGCACGAAGGCCGTCGCCATCGCCATCGCGAGGCCGTTGGCGACGGAGTTGGTCACCGCCAGCGTCGGGCAGAGGCCGAGCATCTGGACCACCACCGGGTTCTCCCGCCAGACGCCGCGCAGGAAGTCGTCGAAGATCGCTGGAGGTTGCTGGCTCATGTCGCCCCCCGTTGCAGGTACGCCTGCAGCAGCGGCTGCCACCTCGCGGTGGCGTCGTTGATGATCTTCACCACCGCGCGCGACGAGATCGTCGCTCCGGTGATGGTCTGCACCTCGTCCGGGAGCGCCGCCTTGGTCTTGACGCCGCGCAACGGGGTCTGGCGTCCGTCGAACTCCCCGGTGAAGGGCGCCTTCTCGATCTTGTCGCCGAGCCCGGGCGTCTCCTTGTGCCCGAGGACCTTCATGCCGAGCAGGGCGCCGGTCGTGGGATCGAGCCCGAAGATCACCGTGATCACGTCGGAGAACCCGGGTTCGCCCGCCGTCACGGCGGCGCCGACGAGTCCACCCGTGTCGTTGAACCCGAGGAACGCGCGCTCCACCCGACGGAGATCCGTCCCCGCTGCGACCTCCTTCGTGAGCGCGCCTTCGATCAGGTAGAGCGTGTCCCACCGCGCCGGCGCCTTCAGCACCTCGCGCACCGCGCTCTCGACCAGTGCGGCGCGGTGGGCCTCGATGCGCGGCAGCGTCGCCCCGTACACGGTGACGATGAGCCCGCCGGCGAGTGCGCCGGCGAGTCCGAGGGTGGCGAGGAGCCGCCACGCGGGCACCGCCGGTGGGGCCTCCATCGACGGGGGCGCGCCGTGCGTGTGCGTCATGCGCCGACCCGCAGGTGCGTGCCGAACACGCGCGGCTGCGTGAGGCGGTTGATGAACGGCACCATCGCGTTCATCAGGAGGATGGCGTACATCACGCCCTCGGGGAGCCCGCCCCAGAGCCGGATCACGACGAGGAGCACGCCGATGCCGGCGCCGAACACCCAGCGCCCGGAGTTGGTGACGGGGGACGTCACCATGTCGGTCGCCATGTACACGGCGCCGAGCATGAGTCCGCCGGAGAAGAGCATGAAGAGTGCATCCGGGTACCGCGCGTCGACGCCGTGCATCACGGTGGCGAGGATCGCCGTGCTCAGCATCACGCTCACCGGGATCCGCCAGTTCAGGTAGCCGCGCCAGGCGAGGTAGGCACCACCGAGCAGGATCACCAGCGCGCCGGTCTCGCCGAGCGAGCCGCCGGTGGTGCCGAAGATGAGGTCACCGAGTGGCGTGAGCTTCTGCTCGAACTTGAGGAGGCCCAGTGGCGTGGCCTCGGTGAGGGCATCGGTCGACGCCTGCAGGAAGGGGAGCGCGAAGGTGTCGCCGCGCAGCGTCCAGAACCCCTGGCCCGCGGCGGGCCACGTGGTGATCGCCACGGGGAAGGCGGCCTGCAGGAACGCCCGGCCGATGAGCGCCGGGTTGAACACGTTCTGGCCCAGCCCGCCGAAGACGAGCTTGCCCAAGCCGATACCGGCGACGCCGCCGAGGGCGGCCATCCAGAGGGGCATGCCGGCCGGCAGGCAGAGGCCGAGCAGGAGGCCGGTGATCACGGCGGAGCCGTCGCCGACCGAGTCCCGCCCGCCGAACAGGCGCTGCGTGCCGAGCGCGCCGAGCGTCGTTGCCGCCACCACGAGCAGGGCACTGATCCCGAAGTAGAAGCCCGCGACGGCGATCACCGGCACCAGGCTGGCCACCACGTTCCACATGATCCGCGGCGTGGAGTCACGGTCCTTGAGGTGCGGCGATGCGGTGACGATCAGCCTGGGCGCGGTCATGATGCGGCCTTGAGGCGCTTCAGCGCCGCCTTGCTCACCTGGAAGAGTTGCGAGAGCGGGATGTTCGAGGGACACACGAACGAGCACGACCCGCAGAGCATGCAGTCGGCGAGGTGCGCCTCGGCCATCTCCTCGTAGCGATCCACGCGGGCGAGGTCGCCCAGCAGGGATGGGTTCAGGAAGACGGGGCAGGCGTCGAGACAGCGGCCGCAGTGGATGCAGGGGTAGACCCGTTCGCCCCGCGTCTCGTGGCGTGCGAGCACCACGACTCCCGTCGTGCCCTTGGTGACCGGCGCATCGAGGTCGGCCTGCGCCATCCCCATCATCGGCCCACCGACGATGACCTCGGCAGCGTCGGGTGTCATGCCGTCGCAGTGTGCCAACAGGTCGCGAAGCTTCGTGCCGACGGGCACGATCAGGTTCGCCGGGCGGCGCAGGCCGTGTCCGGTGACCGTGACGATCCGCTCGATGAGTGGCAGGCCCGTCTCGAACACCTCCGCGATCGCCGCCGCGGAGCCGACGTTCTGCACCACGACGCCGACCGACACGGGGAGCTTGCCTGACGGGACCTCGGTGCCGGTGACGGCGTGGATGAGCATCTTCTCCGCACCCTGCGGGTACTTCACGGTGAGCGGCAGGACGGTGATGTCGAGGTCCTGCGGGATCGCCCGGCGGAGCGCCTCGATCGCGTCGGGCTTGTTCCGCTCCACGCCGATCACCGCCTTCTGCACGCCCAGCGTCTGCATCAGCACGCGGATGCCGAAGTGCACCCGGTCAGGGTATTCGGCCATCGTGCGGTGGTCGGAGGTCAGGTAGGGCTCGCACTCCGCGCCGTTCACGATCAGCGTGTGCACCGCGTACTCCTTGGGCGGGGCGAGCTTCACGTGTGTCGGGAAGGCCGCGCCACCCAGGCCCACGACACCCGCGTCCTGCACGGCCTGCACCACCTCCTCGACCGAGAGGCCCGCCCACTTCGGCACCATGCGCGGACGGGGGATCTGCGCCGCGTAGGGGTCCACCGTGATACGCACGGCCATCGCCATCGAGCCGTCGGGGTGCGGCCACCAGTCCACGTCGGCCACGGTGCCGGCCGCCGATGCGTGGATCGGCACCGACATGAAGCCGTCCGCTTCGCCGACCTTGTCCCCGCGCTCGACCCGGTCCCCCACCTTCACGCAGAGCCGTGCGGGCTTCCCCGCGTGCTGGCGGAGCGGCAACACAATCTCGGCGGGGAATGGCATCCGGCGGATCGGCACCTGCGCGGTGAGCCCCTTCGCCTCCGGCGGATGGACGCCGTGTGCGAAGCCGGAGGCGAGGGACATCAGTTGAACTTCTCGGCCCGCTTGATCCACTTCGGCAGGTCCTTCTCCTTGGGATTGAGCGGCGTGCCGGGGTGGATGATCGAGACCGGGCAACGCTCAGCCGCGAGCACCAGCTGCTGGAAGGTGCCCGCCTTCGGGTCCTTGATGTACGCCTGCTTGGCGTCGTTGTACGCGAACATCCGGCCATTGAGGTTCGTGCACTCGTTGCAGGTGGTGCATTGCACCGTGTCGATGTACGGTTCGATGCTGAGCGGCCCGTCGTCATCTGGCGCGGCGGCCGGTGCCTTGGCCGGCGCGGCCGGCGCGGCCGGTGCGGCGGCAACGGGTGCCGACGCCGGGGCCGCGACGGCGGCCGGTGGTGCCGGTTCCGTGACGGCGGGCGCGCTGCCGTTGCCCGTACGTGCGCCCGCCGGCGCGGCCGGCAGCGTGGCGAGCAGGTCGGCGATCGCCGCGCCGCCTCCTTGCTTCATCAGTCCCTCGACGAGTCGCTTGGCGATCTGCCGCGGGTAGTTCGTCCGCAGCTCTGCGAGCTGGGCCTCCAGTTCCGCGCGCAGCCCAGCCTCGCGGCGCTCGTACTCGGCGTCGAGGTCGCGCGAGACCAGGTCGCGGACGCTGTCCGAGACCTGTACGCCGGCAAGCTGCCGGAGCTGCGACCAGAACTCGAGACGCTCGCGCGCCAGCTCGGCGATCGCGGGCCCCACGCGCAGGCGGCGAAGCTTCCGGTCGGGCGTGACCCCGTGGATGAAGGCGGTCTTGCCCTCGCGGTCCTCGGCCGGCAGCGCGATGTACTCGTGGAAGGGCACGAGGTCGTCGTCCCACTTGTCGCGCGCGATCTCGCCGAAGTGCTGCTTGAAGCGCGCTTCCGTCGCTGCCCAGTCCGCGATGGTCAGCGGCAGCTCCATCGTCTGCTCCGCGCCCTCCTCGTCCACGTACTTGAGCGAGTACTCGGGCCAGTCGGTGTCGAGCGACGGGTTCCCCTCGAGGCTCAGGCAGTCGGCGAACGCCGAGCCGCCATCAGGATCATAGGTGAGGAATGGGAAGGCTCGGCTCTCCAGCGAGAGCCGGGCGGCGTGCTGCGACCAGTCGTCGGCGAGCCCATGTTCCACCGGGCATGGGGTGTAGATGTTGAAGATCGCCGGGCGGCGCTTGCGCAGCCCCTTGAGCACGCCGGCGAGCAGGTGCGACGAGGCCGCCTGCGAGGACTGGTGCACGAACACGCCGCGGTGCGCGATGGCCAGCAGGCCGAGTTCCTTTCGCACCTCGGTCTTGCCCGATTGTGCCTTCCCGAACGCGGACATGTCGGCGACCTGTCCCGTATAGCCGCTCGTGCACGCCTGCCCGCCCGTGTTGGAGTACACCTGCGTGTCGAGCACCACCACCCGGACCGGCTTCCCGGACGCCAGCAGCCGCGAGAGGTTCTGGAACCCGATGTCGAGCATCGCGCCGTCGCCACCCATCGAGACGATCGGCGGGCAGAGGAAGAACTCGTCGTCGGTGAACTGGTGCCACTCGAGCGTGGCGAGTTCCGGCTCGAGGCGCGCGGCGTCGTACGTGCCGTCCGCCAGGGCGCGGGCACGGCGCATCACCACGAAGCCGTCGGCCATCTTCCGCATGTGCGCGTCGAAGACACCGATGGCGATCGAGGGCGAATCCTGGAAGAGGTGGTTCACCCAGGGGAAGGGGTACGGATTGTACGGGTAGGTGCTGCCCCACACCGACGAACAGCCGGTGGAGTTCGCCATGCCGAGCGAGGCGCGGCCCTTGCCGCTCGGTCCCTCGACGTAGCGCCACTTGAGGTCCTTCAGCTCGCGCAGTGTGTCGTTGAGCCGGGCGAGGTCCTTGCGCTTGGCTTCGGCGAGCGGCACGGAGACGGTGTCGCGCGACGCGGCGGCCGCGTTCAGGTCCGCCCCCGACGCGAGCAGTTCGCGCGCCTTGCCGTCGAGCACGCCGATCAGCGCGTCGAGTTCCTCCACGTGCGCCTTGATCCGCGGCGCCATCTGCGCGTGGATCGCCGAGACGATCAGGTGCACGGTGGTCTTCTCGCCGCATCCCATGCAGGCGCCGTCGCCCCCGACCATCGAGCGGTACGTCTCCTTCTTCAGGAGCAGCGAGGAGAGGATGCCGATCCCCTCGTCCACATCCGAGACATTGATGAAGCGGTCGTCGGTGTCGGGAAGCCGGTTCCACATCTCCCAATTCCGCTGGAGCAGCGCGAGGTTGGTCGCGTCCTGCTTCACGGTGATGAGCGCCCCGTCGGGACAGACCTCCACGCAGAGGTTGCACCCCTTGCACGTCTCGGGGTTGATGGTGACCGAGAGGAGTCCACCCGTCCCCTTCTGCTTCGCCTCCGGGGCGTCGAAGAAGGGCCGCGTGCGCGCCAGCGGGAACTCGGCCAGCCGCTGCTGGAGGATCACCTGCTCGCGGTCGGTCGCTGCGCGGCGGTCGGCGTCCCACGCCATCTTGCCGGCGACGGCGTCGTACGCGCCAGCGAAGGCGTCGGCCACCGTGAGTGTCGCATCCTTCTCGAGCCGCTTCTGCGTCTCGCGCGCCCAGTGCTTCACGATCGGGCGCACGCGCTCGAACTGCGTGCCGTTCGAGGACGTGCGGATCGCCGCGTCGATGATCTCCTCGGTGCTGTTCACGAGCCCCGGGATCGCCGAGTCGGGACACTGCACCCAGCACTGCGCGCAGCCCGTGCACTTCTCGCCGATGAACTCGGGCACCTCGAGGCGCACGCCGCTCATGTCGCGGATGCTGCTGGTGACGGCGGGGATCGCGCTGATGGCGGCGAAGGGGTCGGCGATGCCGTCCTGTCCGAGCTTGCAGAGCGCGCAGACCTGCTCCCAGAAGCGGCCTTCGTGTCCGGGGCCGGCCTCCGCGTGCGCCGCCTCCATGAGCACGGGCATGTGGGGCACTTCGCCGCGCTCCTC
>JAOUHR010000536.1 GCA_029884515.1 Gemmatimonadota bacterium | reverse complement strand
GCGCGGCGGCGGGGTCGTCCCAGAGGCCGGGGTCACCTGAGCGCGAGGTCAGCTCGCCGAGGTCAACTTCCTTCGCGGGCAAGTCAAAGGCGCACCGCCGTATCGGCCACCAGGCGCGCGAGCCGCAGCGCCTCGTCCTTAATTCCGTCCAACGGCCGCCACCATCGGAAGCTCCAGCTCGGTCAAGCGCACGCTCTTGCTGCGGATCTTGGCCGGATTGACACACGGGCAGTACGACTGGCGCGGACAGGAGCCGCAGTTGCCATCGCAGTCGAGGGTCATCGCGTAACTGCAGCGCATGCAATCGCGCTCGCAGAGGATGAGGTCTTCATACGGCAGGGTGGGGTCTCTGAAGCGGGTGACCAGCGGAAGGGCGGTTGGCTGTGGGGCCGGAGCGGTCGGGGTTCGGTAGTCGGAGCCTCGGCCGGGAGCGGTCAACTGCTTCACAAAGCACTCCACTTGCGCTGAACCGCGAGCTCACCGTGCCTCGCGATCCTGAATGCCTATCCTAGCCCGTCTGTGCGGATTCGCCAACCCCCCGATTTGGCCGATCACGCGCCGTGGCAGCGCTTGAACTTCTTCCCGGACCCGCAGTAACACGGGTCATTGCGACCGATCTTGGGGCCGCCTCGCGCCTGTCCCGCCGCGCCGCTTGAGGATCCGCCCGCGCCGTCCGCACCGCTTGCCGCGATGACCGCCCCGCCCTGCGCCAGGTCGAGGAGGCCCTCGCGCATCTGCCGCGGCCGCGGTCCGGTCGGTTCCCGTGTCACGGTGACGCGGAAGATGGTGTGGGTCACGTCGTTGCGGATGGTGGTCTTCAGCTCGTCGAACATGCGGTAGGCCTCAACCTTGAACTCGTTGAGCGGGTCGCGCTGGCTGTAGGCGCGCAGGCCGATGCCGCGCCGCATGTCGTCGATCGCGGTGAGGTGCTCCACCCATAGCGAGTCGATGACTCGCAGCAGGACGACGCGCTCGAGCACCAGCGTTGCGGCGTCGCCGATCTCGGCGCGCTTGCGTTCGTACGCGGCGGCAACCAGGTCGACGAGTGCATCGGCGATCTGGACGCTCTCCTCCGCCTCGTCGATGATCGCGAGCTCGGCTGGGCCGAGCGCGGGGACCATGGTCGCGATGCGTACGGTGAGTCCCTCGCGGTTCCAGTCGCCGCCAAAGTCGCCGACGGTGTGCTCGTCGACCAGGCCGCGAACCTCGTCCTCGAGCATGCCGAGAAGGGTCGGGGCCAGGTCGTGCGCGCGGAGAATCCGCTCACGCTCGTGATAAATCGTCTCCCGCTGGCGGTTGATCACGTCGTCGTACTCCACGACGTGCTTGCGGGTGTCGAAGTTGAAGCCCTCGACGCGCGACTGGGCGCCCTCGATCGTCTTGCTCACCATGCGCGATTCGAGTGCCGTCTCGTCATTGAACCCAAGCGTGCGCATGATCCCCTGCACGCGATCGCTGGCAAAGCGTCGCATTAGGTCGTCCTCGAGAGACAGGTAGAAGCGGCTGCTCCCCTGGTCGCCCTGCCGGCCCGCGCGCCCGCGCAGCTGGTTGTCGATGCGGCGGGCCTCGTGCCGTTCCGTGCCGAGGATGTGCAGCCCGCCGCCGGCGATCACCCGATCGTGATCCTCGGCGCACTGCCGCTCTGCTTCCGCGAGCGCCGCGGCGAACTGCTCGGGCGAGGCGTCCAGCACAGTGAGGCCCTGCTTGTGGAGGAGCTCGGCGGCGAGCACCTCCGGGTTGCCGCCGAGGAGGATGTCGGTCCCCCGGCCGGCCATGTTGGTCGCGATCGTGACCGCACCGCTGCGGCCCGCCTGCGCGATGATCTCCGCCTCCTTCTCATGGAACTTGGCGTTGAGGACGTGGTGCTTCACGCCCCTGCGCTTCAGCATTTCGCCGAGCATCTCGCTCACCTCGACGCTGATCGTTCCGACCAGCACCGGACGGCCCTTCTCGTGCTCCTCGACGACCTCGTCGATGACCGCCCCCCACTTCCCCTTCTGGCTGGCGAACACAAGGTCGGCGAAGTCG
>JAOUHR010000121.1 GCA_029884515.1 Gemmatimonadota bacterium | reverse complement strand
CGTCCTTCCCGGTCCAGGGCCAGAGGTCCGACGTGTGCGTGTCGGTGATGTTGCCGCGGCTGGAGACGACGATCTTCTGGCGCACATCGCGCGTCGTCACCTGGATCGCCTGCCGCGCCGTCGCGTTCCCGGCCTGGGCGATGAGCGCGTAGCGTCCCGGATAGTTCGCCGCGAACCGGTCGTACTGCACGATGCCCGCGCCACCGGGGATGCCCGCCGGCGCGATCGAATCGTCGGGCGTGTAGGTGTAGCTCCAGGTGATCGGGTAGTTCGCCACCTCGCTCCCGTTCGCCCGGCGCGCGACGGCCTTCAAGTGGATCACGTCGCCCGTGCGCATCTGCGACTCGGGCGTCTGGATCTCCACGCGCGTCACCGGGTTCGGCAGCACGGTGTACGTGCGCGAGGCCTTCACGCCCTCGGCGTCCACGGAGAGCGTCACGGGGCCCGCGGCGACGCCCGTGAGCTCGCCGAACCGGTTCACGGTCGCGACCGCGGGATCGGAACTGCGCCAGGCGCCGCTCAGCCCGCTCCGCTCGCTGCCATCCGCGTGCCAGCCCTGCAGCCTCTGCGGCTCGGTGACGCCGGCGTAGAGCGCGTCCGCCCCGGCGGCGATCTCCACGCGCGCGAGCGCCGGCCAGGTGACGGCCACGGCGATGGTGAGCATCACCGGCGCGCCGTTCGCACCCTGCGCCATCGCGGTCGCCTCGTACTTGCCGGCCGCGTTCGCCACCACGCTCGTGTCGGTGAAGCGCAGCGCGCGCGTGCCCGCCATCAACCGGACGAAGGCGCCCGGGATCTCCTTCCCGTTGGCTTCGTACGCGCGCACGCGGAAGGGCGACTCGACTCCCGCCTTGATCGCGAGGTTCGCCGGCTCCGCGACGAGCCTGGCGACCACCGGCGCCGGCGGCTGCTGCGCGCCCAGGAGCGTGGCGGTGGCACAGAGGAGCGCCGAGACGCGCACGGCGCGCGTGACGTTGGCGGGGAACCGTGTTACCATCAGACCGATCATCGAGTACTCTCCGGGAGCGGGCCCGAGGCCCGTGGATGCCACTGATGCGACTCCCCACCGGTCCGCGCCGCGGTGCCGGACCGTGCCCGCCCGAACGGCGGGAGCTGAACGAGGAACGCGACCCATGACGAACGGAGTGAGGATGCCACACGCACCGGGGCGACGCAACCGGCGACGGTCCGTTCCGGTGGGCACACCGCGCCGCGCGCACGGGAGTGTCGCGGCGACGCTGCTGACGGCAGCCGCGCTCCTCGTCGCCGTCGCGCCGGCGATCGGGGCGCAGGCCGCGGCACGTGCCGCCGCCGCTGCGCCCGCCGGCACCGTCGCGCCCCCGACCGCCACCTACTGGACCTACGTCGGCGCGGAGAGCAAGGACGAGGTCTATCGACTCCGCTTCGGCCCCGACGGCGCCTTGGTCGAGCGCACCATCTACGTGGGCGAGCTGGCGGCCGAGATGGAGGGCCCGCACGGCCTCCAGATCTCCCGCGACGGAAGGTACCTGCACATGACCACCGGCCACGGCTTCCCCGACGGCAAGTACTGGGTCTACGTGCTCGGCCCCGACACGCTGATGGCGCCGGGGATCCTGCTCGGCAACTTCCCCGCCTCGCTCGATGTCACGCCCGACGGCCGCTACATGTTCTCGGTGAACTTCAACCTGCACGGCGACATGGTGCCCTCGTCGGTGTCGGTGGTGTACGTGCCGACCATGACGCAAGTGGCGCGCGTGGTGACCTGCACCATGCCGCACGGCAGCCGCATCTCGCCCGACGGCACGCGCCAGTACTCCGGGTGCATGATGGATGACGAGGTGGTGGAGATCGACACGAAATCGCTCGCCGTCGCCCGCCGCTTCTCGGTCCGGAAGGGCAAGGAGGGGCCGGTGGACGCCGCCGGCGAGCACCTGATGCTCTCACACTGGATCGCCGGTGCCCGAGAGGCCTCCGGCGGCAGGTCCGGCGACCCCGCTGACGTGGGATACCTCGCGATGCCGGGGATGCAGCACGCGATGACGCCGAACACGTGCTCCCCCACCTGGGTGCAGCCATCGTCCACCGGCGCGAGGATCTACGTGGCGTGCAACAAGGGCGACGAGATCCTCGAGCTCGACCGCGACGCCTGGGCGATCTCGCGCCGCTTCAAGACGGGGCGCGGTCCCTACAACCTCGCGGTCACCCCCGACGGCAAGCTGCTCGTCGCGACGCTCAAGCAGGGCTCCAAGGCGGAGATCTTCGACCTCGCATCGGGGAGCAGCCTCGCGCAGGTCGCGACCTCCAACACGCTCGCGCACGGCGTCACGATCTCCTCCGACTCCCGCTACGCCTTCGTCTCGTCCGAGGGCGTCGGCGCGCAGCCAGGCAAGGTGGACGTCTTCGACCTGGCCGCGCGGCAGAAGGTGGCCACCATCGACGTGGGCCAGCAGCCGAGCGGGATCACCTTCTGGAAGATGGAGCCGGCGAGGAAGTGACCGGCGAGCCGATCCCGGGGATCCGCACCAGTTCCTTGAGCCGCGCCTCGAGCGCGACCTTCTG
Organism: Gemmatimonadota bacterium; assembly: GCA_029884515.1. GTDB lineage: Bacteria > Gemmatimonadota > Gemmatimonadetes > Gemmatimonadales > Gemmatimonadaceae > Pseudogemmatithrix. Next base: position 3,659 of record JAOUHR010000121.1, on the reverse strand, counting down.
TTCCTCGAGGCGCGCGCGCTCCGCGGCGATCCGCGCCTCGACGTCCGCCTTCACCGCGTCGGCCTTGGTGCGCGCCTCCGCGACCCGGGCGTCCACCAGCGCGTCCACGCGTGCGCGCACCTGCTGCTCGGCGCGCCGCACCTCGTCGCCCATCTGGTCGCGCAGCGCATTCCCCACCGCGCTCGCGATGTTCGTGCGGATGCCGAGGCGCGGGCCCGAGATCGGCCCGTCGAAGCGCGCCTCGACCTCCACCGAGTCGATGCGGCTCACGGCGCGCCAGAGCGCGTCCTCCACGAGGCGCATCGCCGGGGAGGTCGCGCGCGCCTGCGTGAGCGTGTCGCGCGTCCAGCGCACGCGGGTGGCGCGCCAGAGCCATCGGCCGTCCAGCGAGTCGCCGCGGCGCGCGACGCGGAGTTCCGAGACACCGGTGCCGAAGTCGAGCCGCGCGCCGACGCCGTTGAGCACCACCGTGGGCAGGGTGATGCCCGAGAAGCTCGCCTGGAGTGCGTCCTGCACCGGCGCCCGGCGGTGGTCCATGCTGCCACTGACGCGCACGTCGGTCGGGCCCGCCCGTCCGCCGCTCCGGGTCAACTCGAACCGCGTGGGCGCCCCGTACACGGCCGGCTGGGTGGTGAGGCCCTCCACGCGCGCCGAGTAGGCGCCGGCCGCGGCGCCCTCGCCGCCGATGGCGAGCGTGAGCTCGGCGAGTCGCGTGAGGAAGTCGGGATAGACCCTCGCCTTCGGGAAGAGGACGTCGGTGCCCGAGGCACGCACGCGCGACGGGCCGGCCCTGAACTGCCGCTCGAGTCCCGGCGGGACGTACTGTTCAAGAAGACGGGCCCAGTACATCAGCTCGCCGACCTTCTCCGTGAAGATCGGACTGAAGAGTTGTGGGCCGATGGACGGGATGTCGAAGGTCGGCAGGCGCAGCAGGGAGCGAGCGTAGGCGTAGTCCGCCTGGCGCGCGGCCGGGATCGCTTCGAGACGCTCGGTGAGTCCCGCCGCGTTCGCGCGGGTCGCGGCCTGGAAGTCGCGCAGCCGGTCGTCGAGCTCGTTGAGTGCGGTGACCGTGCGTCGGACGTCGGCGACGGCGGTGCGCACGCCGCCCAGTCCGAGCGAGCGCAGGCTCGCCTTCTCCAGCCGGGTGGCGAGCGCGGTGGCGGAGTCGATCGTGCCACGCGGGTCGAGCGCCTGCAGGTCGGCGATCAGCTTGGCGCGCGCCGTGTCGGCGTAGGCGTGCGCGCCACGCGCGGCGCGCAGCGTGGCCAGGCTCTCGGCGGAGATCGCGTCCACGTTCACCGATTGCGTGAGCGTGTTGAGCGAGATCGGCGGCACCTTCACGCGGGACCGCCAGTCGTCCACGGCGCGCCGGAGCGCGCCGGGGCCCTCGCCGGCCACGCCGGCGCGCGCCGGGAGCGCCCCCGAGGTCTTGCGCACCGTGCCGAACCGGACGCCGCGCACAGCCATCGTGTCGATCACCACCTTGCGCTCGAGCGCGGGCACGACGGCCGCCCGGAAGACGATCTCCTCCACCTCGAACAGGTTGGTCATCGGCCTGGCGGGGTCGGTCACCGCGAGCCCGCGCAGCGTGACGGAGCCGTCGCCGAGAGCCACGTGGGCGGACGCGAGGTCCACCCTCGCACCGACCGCCTCCGTGCCGGTGACCTCCACACCGCGACGCACCGCGGGGTCGAGATAGAAGTAGACCGCGAGGGCGATCAGGACGAGCGTGACGGCGAGCGGTAGCAGGGCCGTCCAGCGGATCCACTTCATGGCCGGAAGAGCTGGTAGACGTTCCAGATCTTCGACGCCTTCACCACCTGGAAGGCGCGGCTCCGTTCGAGGCGCGCGTAGAGATCCCGGCGGTACCGCGCGACGAGGAACCGGAACAGGACGTAGCTCGGCACCAGCAGCACGAGCCAGCTCACCAGGCTCCCGAGCACGATCGTGTTGTTGAGCCGCGAGAGCGAGACCACCGGCGTATTCACGATCCAGACGAAGAGCGGTGTGAGTGCATCGGTGGTGAGCAGCACCATCCCCACGCGGTCGAACAGGGGGTCGAGCATGAACCCGACGGGCACCGCGATCGCCCAGCCGAGCATCACCCCCGGGAAGGAGACCGTGGTGAGCATCGCCACCGCGAGGACGAGCACGTTGTGGAGGCTCACGAGCGGCGTGAGGCCGAAGCAGAGTCCCAGCGCCATGCCCGCCGCGATCTGCCCGGGCGTGCCCTCGGAGTTGAGGGCGCTGATCATCGTCTGGAGGAACTTCAAGAGGAGCATCGCGCGAATTTACCGGGTGGGCAGTACGTTTGCGATGGAGCCCGCCCGATCCGCGAGGCCCGTCACGCCGGTTCCCCCCTCTCCGCGCGCCGCACGATGACCCGTCATCCCGCACCGTCGCTCCAGCTCCTGTTCCACGTCGCACTCGGCGCGACGACGGCGGTGGCACTCTGCGCCTCCCCCGGGCGCGCACAGTCCGGGTCGCGCACGACGCCGCCGGACTCCTCACTCGTGGGACGCATCCTCATGGCCGAGGACCGCCGCGATTCGCTCGACGCGGCGCTCGTGGAGGGGACCCACTCGGTGGACCCCGTGGTGCGGTCCCTCGCGGTGCGCGCCCTGAGGCGGATCACCGATCCCAAGTTCGTCGCGCGCACGTCGCTCTCGCCGCTGCCCGCCCCTCCAGCGTATCCCGAGCCCGCGTGGCGCCTGCGCCTGCGGGCGTTGGCGGCCGTGCGCGATGATTGCGGTGCGCTGCGCCTCGCGCTCGCCGACAGCGCGAAGCCCGTGCGGTTGCGCGCCGCCGACCTCGTGGGCGCGTCGTGCGCGGGTGACTCGATCGTCATCGCCACCCTGCGAGGGTGGGTCGACGCACTCCCCTCGCGCCCCGACGGCCCCACGCGCACCACCGTCTCCTGGCAGGCAGCCGCGCACGCCCTGGTGGCACTCGGCCGGCTCTCGCCCGCGCAGGCGCGGCCCCGGATCACGCGCCTCGGCGCGCACGGTTCGTGGCACGTGCGCCAGTACGCGGCGCGCGCGGCGGGCGGCGTCGCCGACACGGCGCTGCTGCGCCGCCTCGCGCGCGACCCCGACGACAACGTCGCCGAGGCGGCCATAGAGCAGCTCGCGCGACTGGTCGGGCACGAGGCGGACCTCCTCTATCTCGCTGCGCTGCGGCGGAACGGCGCGCAGGTGGTGCGGGCGGCGGCGGTCGCACTCAAGGACTCGCCGCGCGCCGATGCCGCGCCGGCCGCGCGGGCCGCCTTCGAGCGATTCGTCGCCCACGACAACGCCTCGGCCCGCGACGCCCGCGTGGCGCTCCTCGCCGCCGCCGGTCTCCCCGCCAGCGCGGACCGCCCGCCAATGACGCGACTCTCCCTCTCGGCGGCCGAGCGCGCGGACGCCGTCGGCCTCGCGCTCGGCGCGGACGTGCGCCTCCGCGTCACGCTCGACGCCGCCGCGGGTGGCGGGAGCTTCACCGTGCGCCTCCGCGGCGACGTCGCGCCGTTGATGGGCGCGCGCCTGCTCGCCCTCGCACGGCGCGGCTACTACGACGGGCTCACCTGGCATCGGGTGGAGCACGACTTCGTGATCCAGGGCGGGAGCCCCGCCGCCAGCGAGTACGTCGGGGCCGACCGGTACCTCCGCGATGAACTC
>JAOUHR010000535.1 GCA_029884515.1 Gemmatimonadota bacterium | reverse complement strand
CTCGTCCTGCCCGCCGCCGTGCTCTTCGCGACGGTGTTCACCATCGGCGGCTTCACCCGGCACAGCGAGATCACGGCCGCCAAGGCATCGGGGATCAGCTTCCACCGGTTCATCGCGCCCATCGCCGTGGGCGCGCTCGCGGCCACGCTGTTCGGCCTCGCGCTCGCCGAGCTGGTGCCGCCGCTCAATGCACGGCGCCTGGAACTGCTGCAGGAGAAGGTGTTCCGCAACGCCGACAAGCGCTCGAACTTCGCGTACGCGGCGGAAGAGGGACGCGTGTACAAGATCGGCTTCGCGGACGTCTCCGGCGCGCGCCTCACCTCCATCGAGATCGAGCGGAAGGGGCGCGGTCCCGACTATCCGACGTACATCATCGCCGCGAAGGAGGGCGACTGGACGGCGGCCGAGGGCTGGATGCTGCGCGACGGCGTGATGCACATCCTGCCCGACTCGCTCTCCAACGTGACGGTGCGCTTCGACTCGCTGGTGGACCCGCGGTTCGTCGAGGCACCGACGAGCCTGATGGCGAACCCCAAGGCCCCTGCCGAGATGGGCTACCGCGACCTCGGCCGGTTCATCCGCGCGATGGAGCGCTCGGGCACCAACGTGAACAAGCTCCGCGTGGAACGCATGCTCAAGCTCGCGATCCCCGCCACCTGCTTCATCATCATGCTCATCGGCGCGCCGCTCGCCACCAGCACGCAGCGGGGCGGGACCGCGTTCGGCGTGGGGATCAGCCTCGCGATCACGGTTATATTCCTGATGCTGCTCCAGCTGACCCAGGCCATCGGGGCCGGCGGGTTGATCCGACCGGAACTGGCCGCCTGGCTTCCGGGTGCCCTCTTCGCGGTGATCGGCGCAGTCCTCCTCGTCAAGGTGCGCACGTAGTGCCCTCACGTCCCACCGCTTCCTTCCCGGTCGTCCAGCGCTCCGGCCTGCGCTTCTTCCGGGCGATGGGACGTTCGACGCTCGCCCTCTTCGGCGGGCTCGGCGGACGCGTGCTCTTCCTGCGCGACATCCGGCGCGCGCTCGCCGAGTGGAAGACGTGGAGCGGGCAGGTGTTCCACCAGATGCGCGCGATCGGGGTGGACTCGGTGCCCCTCGTGATCATGGTGGCGGCCTTCATCGGCGGCGTGATCGCGATCCAGATGCGCTACCAGCTCTTCCCGGGGATCCAGTTCTCGATCGTCGGCCTCTCCACGCGGCAGATCGTGATCCTCGAGACGGGCCCGCTCCTCACCGGCCTCGTGCTCGCGGGCCGGGTGGGCGCCAAGATGACCGCGGAGATCGCCACCATGCGGGTGACCGAGCAAGTGGACGCGCTCGAGACGCTCGCCTACGACCCGGTGGCGTACCTCGTCGTGCCGCGCCTGATCGCGGCGATCATCATGCTCCCCATCCTGACGGTGTTCGCCGACGTGTTCGGCGTCGTCTCCGGCCTGCTCGCCTCCGTGCTCCTCACGGACGTGCAGTACAGCCAGTTCATGGAGGGTGTCCGGCTCGGCTACGACCAGTTCCAGGTGACCTACAGCCTGATCAAGGCCACGCTCTTCGGCGGCGCCATCGCCTTCTTGTGCACCTACGAGGGGTACATGACCTTCGGGGGCGCCGAGGGCGTGGGGAAGAGCACGGCCAAGGCGGTCGTGATCTCCTCCATCGCGATCCTCGTGCTCGACGCCATGACCGCCATGCTCCTCGCACCATACCTTCAAGGATGAAACGACGCGACGAAGTGCTCGTGGGCATCGTGGCGACCATCGCTCTCGCGCTGGGCGTGATGGGTTCGCTCTATCTCGCCCGCGGCGGGCTGCTGCCCGGCTACCCGCTCTACTCGGTGTTCCCCTGGGGCGCCGGCCTCAAGCAGGGCCAGCCGGTGATGCTCTCCGGGGTGACCGTCGGCTACGTGGACGTGGTGGACATCCGGCGCGACGGCCACCTCGTGGTCACGATGCGGGTCTACAAGCAGTACGAGGTGCCCCAAGGGACCTCGGCGCGCGTGGTGCCGAACGGCTTCTTCGGCGACATGATGGTC
>JAOUHR010000120.1 GCA_029884515.1 Gemmatimonadota bacterium | reverse complement strand
CGCAGATCCGCATGGCGCTCGAGATCGTCTCCACCAAGGTGAAGGAGCAGCACGCGGTGCCGATCGAGACGGCGGGCGGGGACTAGGGGCCCGCTTCGGTGCGCCGGCGCGGGCGGGGGCCGGCCGCGCGGCGCGAGAACGGCGGACACGCGGAATGCCGAGCCGAAGTCCCGCGTTCCCGAGTGGTGCGCGCGCCTTGCCTGCCCCCGGGAGCCGCGGTAACTTCTTCACGCTTGCCGAGTCGGAGCAAGCGCCATCCGCTGCCTCCCGGCCGCGGCGATCCCCCCCCAGCCTTCCGAACCGATGTCGAAGCTGCGCCTGCGCCACGCAGCCCCTGCGCTGCTCGTGGCGGTGTTCTTGCTGGCACTCACCGCGTGTGGGACGGAGTATCCCAACTCCACGTTCAACCGCCACACCGACTTCAACACCTCGATCGACGCGCTCTGGGACCGGCTCCTCTTCTGGGGAACCATCGTCTTCGTGTTCGTCGAGGCCGCGCTGGTCGTCACGCTCATCAAGTACCGCAAGCGTGCCGGCGGCCCGGAGGCGAAGCAGATCCACGGCAACGCCGCGCTCGAGATCACCTGGACCGCGATCCCCGCCGTCATCCTCGTGCTGATCGCGGTGCCCACGGTCAAGACGATCTTCGAGACGCAGGCCCCGGCGCCCGCCGGCGCGCTGAAGGTCGAGGTGATCGGCCACCAGTGGTGGTGGGAGTTCCACTATCCCGAGCTCGGCATCACGACCGCCAACGAGCTCTACCTGCCGGTGGGACGCACGGCGAGCTTCGAGCTCAAGACCAAGGACGTGCTGCACTCCTTCTGGATCCCGCAGATGGGCGGCAAGCGCGACCTGATCACGAACAAGTCGAACTTCATGTGGTTCACGCCGAACGCGGACCTGCAGTCCTCGGTGTGGAACGGCTTCTGCACCGAGTACTGCGGCACCAGCCACGCGAACATGAAGATCCGGCTGTACACGGTGCAGCCGGACGAGTTCGCCTCGTGGGCGGCGCACCAGGCGAAGCCGGCCGTCTATCCGGCGGCCGAGCCCGCGACACCGGCGACACCGGCGACACCGGCGATCCCGGCGGCACGCGGCGCACAGCCCACGCCGGCGCCGGTGGAGGACGTGGGGTACATGTTCCCGACGGCCGACCTTCCCGACCACGTGATCCCCAAGACGCCGACTCCGGCCGGGCTCACGTACGATGACGCGCTGCTCGCGCAGGGGGACCCGACGGCCGGCCAGCTCGGCTTCATGATCGGCGGGTGCATCGGCTGCCACGCGATCAACGGCCTGCCGGGCGCCGTCTCCACCATCGGACCCGACCTCACGCACATCGCCTCGCGGCACACCATCGCCGCCGGCCTCTTCCCGAACGACGGGCCGCACCTCGCCCGGTGGATCAAGAACGCCCGCCTGATGAAGCCCGGCATCCTGATGAACACCATCGGGCGCGGCCAGTACGACCCCCTCCTCAAGATCACGCAGGAAGCCGGCCTCGACGACAAGCAGATCGCCGACGTCGTCGCCTACCTGCAAAAGCTCAAGTAGCCCGGAGACCCCACCATCATGGCAACCATCGCTGCCCCGTCGCTCGCGTCCGCCGAGGACGCGTACGCGGAGAACTCGGGGATCTGGAGCTGGATCACCACCACCGATCACAAGCGGATCGGCACGCTCTACCTCTGGACCGCCCTCTTCTTCTTCCTCGTGGGCGGGCTCGAGGCGGTGCTCATCCGCACCCAGCTGGCCAAGCCCAACATGGGCTTCGTCTCCGCCGAGACGTACAACCAGCTCTTCACGATGCACGGCACCACGATGGTGTTCCTCGCCATCATGCCGCTCTCGGCCGCGTTCTTCAACTACCTGATCCCGCTGCAGATCGGCGCCCGCGACGTCGCCTTCCCGCGGCTCAACGCCTTCTCGTACTGGGTCTTCCTGTTCGGCGGCATCTTCATCACGGTGCCCATCCTGTTCCAGGTGGCGCCCAATGGCGGCTGGTTCGGCTACGCGCCGCTCACCACCAACCAGTTCTCGGCCGGCCCGAACATCGACTTCTGGGTGCTCGGCCTGCAGATCCTGGGCATCTCGTCGCTCGCCGCCGCGTTCAACTTCATCACCACGATCATCAACCTGCGTGCGCCGGGCATGACCCTGATGCGCATGCCGATGTTCACCTGGATGTCGTTCGTGGTGCAGTTCCTCCTCGTGCTCGCGTTCCCGCCGATCACCATCGCGCTGTTCTTCCTGCTGATGGACCGGTTCTTCGGCACCACGTTCTACGAGATCGCCGCCGGCGCCGACCCGCTCCTCTGGCAGCACCTCTTCTGGGTGTTCGGCCACCCCGAGGTGTACATCCTGATCCTCCCCGCCTTCGGCCTCGTGTCGGAGGTGCTCCCGACCTTCTCGAAGAAGCCGCTCTTCGGCTACAACGTGATGGTCTACTCGGGGATCATGATCGGCACGCTCGGCTTCGGGGTCTGGGCCCACCACATGTTCGCGGTGGGGATGGGGCCGGTGGCCGACTCGATCTTCTCGATGATGACGATGCTCATCGCGATCCCGACGGGCGTGAAGATCTTCAACTGGATCGCCACCATGTGGAGCGGGGAGATCCGCTTCACCGTGCCGATGAAGTTCGCGATCGCCCTCATCGCGATGTTCACCATCGGCGGCATCTCGGGCGTGATGCACTCGTCGCCCCCGGCCGACCTGCAGCAGACCGACACCTACTTCATCGTCGCGCACTTCCACTACGTGCTCTTCGGTGGCTCCATCATGGGCATCTTCGCGGGCATCTATCACTACTACCCGAAGATGACCGGCCGCTTCCTGAACGAGTCGGCCGGGAACTGGCACTTCTGGCTGAACTTCATCGGGTTCAACCTCACCTTCTTCCCGATGCACTTCAGCGGCATGCTCGGCATGCCGCGCCGCATCTACACGTACGACGCGGGCCAGGGCTGGGACCTGTTCAACATGCTGTCGACCGTCGGCACGTACATCCTGGTGGTGTCGACGTCGATCTTCGTGGTGAACTTCCTGCGGAGCCGCACGCGCGGCCTCAAGGCGGGGAACGATCCGTGGGGTGCCGGCACGCTCGAGTGGTCGATCCCCTCGCCGCCGCCGGACTACAACTTCGCGCAGATCCCCGAGGTCACCTCGCGCTACCCGCTCTGGGACCTGAAGGACCCGGCCAAGACCGCCGGCATCGCCCACTCGCACGCCGACAGCGCGACCATCACCGACGCCCACGCGGTGCCGGTGCACGAGGAGACCGAGCGGCACACCGCCAAGTCGCTCGGCATCCCGATGCCCTTCCCGACGTCCAAGCCCTTCTTCACCGCCCTCGCGATGGTGTCGATGTTCAGCGGCCTGCTCTTCAGGCGCAGCGGACACGATTCGATCGCGCTCACCGTGGTCGTCGGCGGTGCCCTGCTCTTCGTCAGCGGACTGTACAGCTGGCTCACCAGCCCGCTCGAGTAACCGGAGACCCACGACAGTGTCCTCACACGCTGCTGCCGCGCACGGCGCCCATGGCGCCGGTCATGACGACGGCCACGCGCACCACCACTACACCACGACGGGCCTCGAGCACCGGAAGATCGCGATCTGGGCGTTCATCGGCTCCGAGTGCATGCTCTTCGCGTCGCTCATCTCGACGTACCTCATCTACAAGGGCCGCTCCATCGTCGGCCCCTTCCCGCACACCGAGTGGGTGAACGAGGCCGGCGTCGTCTTCAAGCCGATCCTCAACATCCCGGTCACCTCGGCCTCGACCTTCGTGCTGCTGATGTCGTCGCTGGCGATGGTGCTGGCGCTGCAGGCCGTGCAGCTCAAGGACACCCCGCTCCCCGACGGCGCCAACTGGTGGACGCGCGCGCAGCGCTCGTCGCAGGGCTGGCTCCTGATGACGGCACTCCTCGGCATGACCTTCCTGGGCTTCCAGGCGTTCGAGTTCGCCTCGTTCGTGCACGAGGGGCTCACCATCAAGACCAACCTGTTCGGCTCCACGTTCTACACGCTCACCGGGTTCCACGGCGCGCACGTGACCGCCGGCGTGCTCTGGCTCTTCACGCTCCTGTTCATCGATCGCAAGCGCGGGCTCGGACCCAAGGACGAGCTCATCGTCGACATCGCCGCCCTGTACTGGCACTTCGTCGACGTCGTCTGGATCGCGATCTTCACGCTCGTCTACCTCATCCAATAGCGACGGGAGCGTCATGTCATCCGACACGAAGCACGCCGCACACGCCCACCCGGACGGCTGGACCTATGTGAAGGTCGGCGTGATCCTCACCCTGATCACGGTGATCGAGGTGTGGGCCTACTACGTCCCCGCCCTCGTCGCGCATCCGTTCTTCAACCCCGGCCTCATCATCCTGAGCGCCATCAAGTTCGCGACCGTGGTGCTCTTCTACATGCACCTCAAGTACGACCACCGCCTGTTCCGCGTGCTCTTCACGGGGCCGCTGATCATCGCCGGGTGCACCATCACGGCGCTCCTCTTCCTCTTCCATCACTTCAAGACCGTGTCCTAGGGGTCTGAGGTGGGAGGTGGGAGGTGGGAGGTGGGAGAGGACACGGCGGGGGGCGGCACTCGATCGCAGACGAGGCCGCCCCCCGCACTCGTGGTATGATTGGTTCACTCCACCTCCCGCCTCACATCTCCCACCTGTGGTCCGATGCCCGTCCTCTTCCTCCACCCCAACGTCGACCTGAGCCAGGGCGGCTTCACCGTGCACCTGAGCACGGTGATCGGGTTGCTGGCGCTCCTCGCGCTCTACGAGTGGCGGGCCCTCGTCCACCGGCGGCGCGCGCCCGCCCAGCGCCCCACCGCGCTCCAGCGCGCGGGCTTCGTCTCCGGCCTGGCGATCCTCTTCCTCTCGCTCAATGGGCCGCTGCACGACATCAGCGACTTCTACCTCTTCAGCGGCCACATGGTGCAGCACCTCGTGCTCACCTTCATCGTGCCGCCGCTCCTGCTCGCGGGCACGCCGGGCTTCATGTTCCTGGACCCGCTGCGCCACCGGCCCGTCGCCGCGATCGCCCGCGTGATCACCAGGCCGATGGCCGCGTTCACGATCTTCAATGTGGTCCTCGCCGCCTGGCACCTCCCGCCGCTCTACAACTCGGCGATGTACTACCACGGCATCCACATCACGCAGCACCTGATGTTCCTCGTCGCCGCCGTCATCGTCTGGTGGCCGCTCTTGAGCCCCCTCCCGGAGCTGCCACGCCTCAGCTACCCGGGACAGATGCTGTACAGCTTCCTGATGACGCTCCCGATGACGGTGATCTCGATCTTGATCGTCTACTCCGACCACATCCTCTACCCGGCCTATGCGAGCGCCTGGCGCCTCTGGGGCCTCTCGCCCCTCGAAGACCAGCGGCTCGGCGGCCTGATCATGTGGATCCCGGGCGGGCTCTTCTTCTACGGCCTGACCACCGTGATCTTCTTCAAGTGGACGGCTTCGGCGCGGGACGACCGCGCCGGGGCCCAGGTGGGCGCCGCCTAGGGGACACCGTCACACGGTGACGCGCCGAGGGCGAAGCGATGACCATCGGCCCCCTGGCGTGTCCTTCAATAGAGGGCGGTCGTCTCTCCCCTACGCGCCACGTGCGGCCGCAACCTCGCCATCGCACCCCCGAATCCCTAGAATCCCTGATGCGCCGTCCCTGCCTCATGGCCCTCTGCGCGCTCCTCGCGAGCGCGGTGTACGCACCGGGCACTCGCGCACAGACCACCACGCTGCGGACACCGGCGACTGCCGCCCGGACGCCAGCCAAGCGCACCACCAGGGCCCCGGCCCAGGCGGCGCTGCGGGCGAGCCAGCCCAAGGACGCCGCCGAGCTCGCGACCGCCCTGCGCCGCCTCATCAGCAGCTCCACCCGCTCCGGCACCTGGGGCGTGATGGTCGTCTCGCTCACCAACGGCGACACGCTCTACGGCCAGAACGCGGACGCCGCGCTCCTCCCCGCGTCCACGATGAAGCTCTACACGTCGGCGATCGCCCTCGAGCGCTTCGGCCCGGCCTACCAGTTCCGCACCGAGATCCTGCGCGACGGCACCCTCCTCGCCGACGGCACGGTGGACGGCGACCTGATCTTCGTCGGCGCCGGCGACCCGACCCTCGCCCCCCGCTACGCGCAGTGGAACGACGGCGTCCGCCCGATGGACGCCATCGCCAACCTCGTCGCCGCCGCCGGCATCAGGCGCGTCA
>JAOUHR010000119.1 GCA_029884515.1 Gemmatimonadota bacterium | reverse complement strand
AGCAGGTGGGGAACGCGGTGACCTCCGGGCGCGCACACGCGCTCGCGCTGGTCGCGTTCCTCGCGGTGTTCCGGGAGGGCGCCGAGACGGCGCTCTTCTACCAGGCGCTGCTCGCGCGCGGGCCGGAGATCGTGCCCCCCGTGGTCGGCGGGATCGTTGTCGGCGCGCTGGTGCTCCTCCTGCTCTGGCTCGGCTTCCATCGCTTCGGGCTGCGGATCCCGCTCCGCACCTTCTTCGCGACCACCGGTGCGCTCCTCTACTACCTGGCGTTCGTCTTCATGGGGAAGGGGCTGCGCGAGCTGCAGGAGGGGAACTTCCTCTCCATCACGCCGCTCGAGCGCGGGCCCTATCTGGACGCCCTCGGCATCTACCCGAGCGTGGAGACGCTCGTGGGGCAGGGGATCCTGGTGGCCCTGGCGCTCTTCGCGTTGTGGCGGCTCCTTTTCGCGCGCGCCGAGCCGGCGTTCGCGCCGCCGCCCGCCGTCGAGCCGCGTCCGCTCAGCGGCGACGCGCCCCGCTGATCGATCGGGGGGCGGGTCGGATGCCGCGTTGGTCCGGTCCGGCGGAATGAGCCCTGGCCGCGATCACGCCCTCGCGTAGATACCGGGCTTCGTCGCCGACGTACGGGCGCGCATCTGCATCCACACGGCGCCCGTCACGATGAATCCCAGCGCGATCACCTGCGCGACCGTCAACGGTCCGAATACACGGTCGTCCTTCGCGCGGAAGAACTCGATGATGAAGCGCTCCGCGCCCTGCAGCACGCAGTAGACGCCGAAGAGCCAGCCCTGCGCGTGCTTGTGGTCGCGGAGCCGCCAGAGGATCGCGAACAGCACGAGGCCCATCGCACTCTCGTAGAGCTGGGTCGGGTGCACTGCGAGCACCTCGCCCGGCGGCAGGTCCGCATACGCCTTCAACCCGAACTGCTGGGTGAGGTTCGCCACGGTGCTCGGCGGCGCGCCGTGCGGGAAGGCGACCGAGAGGAACCCGTTCCACGGCGTGCCGTAGTCGTCGCCCACGGCGAAGCAGCCGGTGCGGCCCACGGCGTACGCGGCCGCGAGCCCCGGCGCGACCGCATCCGAGATGTTCGCGAAGGTCTGCTTCTTCCAGTAGATGACACCGGCGCAGGCGACCATGCCGCCCATCAGGCCGCCCCAGAACACGAAGCCGGCGCGACTGAGGACCGCACTCATGTCGCCGATCAGTATGGCGTAGTAGACCTTCGCGCCGAGCAGGCCGCCGATCACCGCGGCCACGGTCATGTCGCCCATGATCTCGGCGTCCCAGCCGCGGCGGGAGAGCTCCTCCGACGACGACATCTGCGCGATGACGAACCCGAGCAGCATCGCGATGCCGAATCCCGTGATCTGCAGGGGGCCGAAATCGTACGAGAACGGGACGTGGGTGGTCACGAAGCGGCTCTGGGGCAGGAGGGCGGGGCGTCGTACCCCGCGAATCCTAGTGCGTGGCTGCGCCCGCGTCGATGAGCCCGGGCATCGGGCGGCTCGAGTGCGCATTGAGCTCCGGGCCGCTGCGCTCGCCCCGCTCGAGGCGGAAGAGGCCGGCCGCGGCGATCATCGCCGCGTTGTCGGTGGCGAGCCGCACGCTCGGTGCGAACACGGTCGCGCCGATCTCCCGCGCCGCCGCCTCCATGGCCGTGACGAGGGCGCGGTTGCAGGCGACCCCGCCGCCGAGCACGATGCGTGTGCGCGCCTCGGCGCGCGCGGCGCGCAACGTCTTCGCGACGAGGGTCTCGAGCACCGCGTCCTGGAACGCGCGCGCGAGGTGCGGCCTGTCTGACTCGAGGTCGGCGCTCGCGCGCACGGCGTGGAGCACGGCGGTCTTGAGTCCGCTGAACGAGAGGTCGTAGTAGTCCGCGTCGCCGGGCCGCTGGCCGCCATGAAGCATCGGGCGTGCGAAGCGGAAGCGCGTCGGGTCGCCGGACCTGGCGAGCGCCTCGATATGCCGTCCACCCGGATAGGGCAGGCCGAGGAGCTTGGCGGTCTTGTCGAACGCCTCGCCCGCCGCGTCGTCGCGCGTCTCGCCGAGCAGGCGGTACGCGCCCCACTCGGGCACGTCCACCAGCATGGTGTGGCCGCCCGAGACCAGGAGCGCGGTGAAGGGAGGCGTGGCGGTCGGATGCTCGAGCGCCGTCGCGAAGAGGTGCCCTTCCATGTGGTGCACGCCGAGCACAGGGATGCCGAGCGACTGGGCGAGCGACTTGGCGTAGCTCACGCCGACCAGTAGCGCGCCGACGAGTCCCGGCGCGTGCGTCACGGCGATGGCCTCGATGTCGCCGAGCGCGCAGCCGGCATCGGCCAGCGCCTGCCGCGTGACGGGGACGACGGCGGTGAGGTGCTCGCGCGAGGCGATCTCGGGAACCACGCCGCCGAAGATGCGGTGCACGTCCTGCGAGAGGATCACCAGCGACTCGAGGCTCGGCGCTGCGGCGGTGCCGCTCACGACGGCCGCCGAGGTCTCGTCGCAGGAACTCTCGATCCCGAGGATCCGCATCGTCAGTGCGCCTGCCGTGCCGGGCGGGCCACGCTCAACGCGACGCCGGCTCGGCCAGCAGGCGCTCGAGGAACGCCACATTCGCGGCGCTCGACCAGTCGTCCGCGCCGATGATCCGGCGCCGGATGCGGCCGTCGCGGCCGATCACGAAGGTCTCAGGGACGCCGGTGGACTGGTACTGTTGGCGGATCGCGCCGGGTGCGTCGTGCAGGATCTCGAACGTGAGCTTGAACTCGTCGCGGAAGGCGCGGATTGCCGCTTCCATCCCGGGGTTGTCGATGCTCACCGCGACGATGCGGAGGCCCTGGCCGCCCAGGACCTTCTCGAGCCGCTCCATCGACGGCATCTCGGCGCGGCAGGGGATGCACCAGGTCGCCCAGAGGTTGAGCAGCACCACCTCACCCGCGAAGTCGGCGATCCCCTTCGCGACCGGCGCGCCATCGATCGACGTGGCGCGGAAGTCGGGCGCACGCGAGCCGATGGCGAGCGGGAAGAGCTCATCGCCGAAGCGGGTGATCGTGATGAGGAGCGCGACCGCGAGCGCGCTGACGACGCCGGTGATCACCAGCCACTGCCGCCGCACGGTCACACCCGCTCCGTGCAGAGGGCGCGCAGCGCCCCGATCTCCGCGCGTGGGTCGGCGGCGGAGAAGATCGCGTTCCCGGCCACGAACGTGTCGGCGCCGGCGCGCCAGCAGGCGGTGATCGTCTCCCGCGCGATGCCGCCATCCACTTCGAGCACGGCATGACTCCGCGCCTCGTCGAGCATCGTGCGCGCGCGCGCGATGCGACCCACGGCCCCGTTGATGAACTTCTGGCCGCCGTAGCCCGGATTCACGCTCATGATGAGCAGCAGGTCGAGTTCGGCGACGACGTCGCGCACCGTCTCGAGCGCCGTGGCGGGATTGAGCGTCACACCCGCCATCGCGCCGAGCTCCTTGATGCGCATTACCTGGCGATTGAGGTGCGGGGACGTCTCCACGTGGATCGTGAGCGAGGCCGCGCCGGCCGCCACGAACGCGTCGAAGTACTTCTCCGGTTCCACCACCATGAGGTGCACATCGAGCGGGAGCTTCGTGAGCTTGCGGCAGGTCTCGATGACCTTCGCGCCGAAGGTGAGGTTCGGGACGAAGACGCCGTCCATCACGTCCACGTGCAGCCAGTCGGCGCCGCCGGCCTCGAGCATCGCGAGTTCCTCCGCGAGCTTGCCGAAGTCCGCCGAGAGGAGCGACGGCGCGATGCGAACTCGGCCCGGCTTCTTCGGGCTCATGCGCGTGCTCCCCGTCGGAGCCGCGCGGCGTAGGCGCCGTCGGTGCCGTGACGCTGGGGGAGCACGCGCAGGCGGCCCGCGTCGAGCACCGTGGCGGGCACCACGCCCCCGGGCGGCGGCTCGAGCGTCCATCCCGGGTGGTCCGAGAGGAACGCCTCGACCTGCGCGTCGTTCTCCTCCGGCTCGAGCGAGCAGGTGGAGTAGACGAGGAGTCCGCCCGGCGCGACGGCGTCGGCGGCGGCGCGCAGCAGTGACCGCTGTGTCGCGCCCATCACGGCGAGATCGGAGGTGCGGAGGCGCCAGCGCGCGTCCGGATGCCGGCGGAAGGTGCCCGTGCCGGTGCAGGGCGCGTCGAGGAGAACGGCGTCGAAGGTGCCCAGCGACGCGTCGCGCACGTCGGCGACGACGGCGGTGACGTGCGCGAGCTCGAGCCGGTCGATGGTCTCCTGCACACGCGCGAGGCGGTTCTCCGAGACGTCCGCGGCGGTGACGTACTCGGCGGTGCGGGCCAGCTCGACCGTCTTCCCACCGGGGGCGGCGCAGAGGTCGGCCACGCGGGAGCCCGGCGGGATCGCCGCGTACTCGGTCACCAGGGTGGCCGCCGGGTCCTGCACGAAACAGCGGCCCTGCTGGAACGCGCCGAGCGAGGTGAGCACGGTGCCGGGCGCGAGCAGGAGCGAGTCAGGCACGAGGGGCGCGTCGGCGACGCCCACGCCGGACTCCTCGAGCATCGTCTCGAGTTGCTCGCGCACCACGCCCCACGGGCGCACGATGAGCGGTGCCTCCTGGTTGTTCGCCTCGAGCAGCGCGCGGGTGTCCTGGGCGCCCCAGCGCGCAACCCAGCGCGCCACGAGCCAGCGCGGGTGCGAGAACTCGATGGCGAGCGCTTCCACGGGGTCGGCAGGGAGCGCGACGCCGAGATCATCCCGTTCGCGGTCGACGCGACGGAGCACCGCGTTCACCAGCTTGCTCGCGCCCATTCCGTGGCGCTGCTTGGCGAGTTCGACGGTCTGGGCGATCGCGGCGTACGGGGGGACGCTCCCCATGTGGAACAGCTGGTACACGCCCAGCCGCAGCAGGTCCACGAGGTCGCTGTCGAGGCGCGCGATCCCGCCGCGCACGCGCGGCGCGAGCAAGTGGTCGATGTAGCCGCGACGGCGCAGCATCCCCCAGACGAGCTCCTGCGTCCATCGGCGGTCGCGCGCATCGAGCGTGCCCGCGCGCCGGTCGAACGCGGCGTCGAGGAGCAGTCCGGAGCGCAGATCGGCGAGGGTGTCAGCCGCGGCGATGCGTGCGTCGGTCACGAGGGAGAGGGCGGAGGCCATACCCTCGAAAGATAGTCAGCCCGGCGGTGCCCAGTGGTCGCCCTGCGCCACGCCACGCCCCTGCGCCCAGTCGAGCGCGGCGAGGCGGCGCTTGCCGGCCGGGTGCACCGTCTCCACGGCCACCGCCCCGGTGCCGCAGGCGACGATCATCCCCATCTCGCCGACGGCGAGCACCTCCCCCGGATCTCCGCGCCGGTCGGGGAGCACCCGCACGCCGAAGAGGCGCACCTCCCCGTCGCGCACCACGCCCCAAGCGCCAGGCTTCGGGTCGTAGGCGCGGATCTCACGCGCCACGAGCTCGGCCGGTTGCGTGAAGTCGAGCCGGGCCTGCGCGCGCTCGATCTTCGGTGCGTAGGTGACCTGCGACTCGTCCTGTGCGCGTTCCTCGACGCCGCCCAGGTCGAGCAGCGCGAGCGCCTCCACGATGGCGAATGCGCCGAGCTCGGCGAGCCGCTCGGTGAGCTCGCCCGCGGTCTCGTCGGCGGGGATCTCCGTGCGCACCTCGTGCAGCACCGGCCCCGCGTCGAGGCCGAGCACCATCCGCATGATCGAGACGCCGGTCTCGCGGTCGCCGGCGAGGAGCGTCGCCTGGATCGGCGCCGCGCCCCGCCAGCGCGGGAGCAGCGACGCGTGGATGTTGAGCGTGCCGAGCCGGGGGAGGTCGATCAGCTCCTGCGTCAGGATGTGCCCGTACGCGACCACCACGCTGATGTCGGGTTCCAGCGCGCGGAGCGCGTCGAGGAACTCGTCACCCCGGGGCCGCTCCGGCTGGAACACCGGGATCCCTTCCTCGAGCGCGACCGCCTTCACCGGCGACGGCAGCAGCCGCGAGCGCGAGCGTCCCCGCGGCCGGTCCGGCTGTGTCACCACTCCCACGACCTCGTGCCCCTCGCCGATCAGCGCGCGGAGCGCCGGCGTCGCGAATTCTGGGGTCCCGAAGAAGAGGATGCGCACTGGATTGGCTCGCGTGAGCGGAACCGAGGGAGAACGGGAACGAGGTCCGGTGGTACGTGGGTCTCGAACTGGATGATAGCGAAAGGGCGGCCCGCATGGGCCGCCCCCTCGCATCTTCCATCTCTCATCTGCCCTTCAGAGTTGTCCCTCGGACGCGTGCGCCGTCCGCGGCGCGTCGGTGTCGCCCGGCTTGAG
>JAOUHR010000118.1 GCA_029884515.1 Gemmatimonadota bacterium | reverse complement strand
CGGCGTCGCGGTGCGGTACCGCATCGACGGCGTGCTCCGGCAGGTGATGGTGCTGCCCAAGCCGGCCGGCGTGCCCCTCGTCTCGCGCGTGAAGATCATGGCGCAGCTCGACATCGCGGACCGCCTCCGCCCGCAGGACGGCCGCGCCCGCGTCGCCGTGAGCGGCAACCGGGTGGACCTCCGTGTCTCGACGCTGCCCGCTTCGCAGGGCGAGAAGGTCGTGATCCGCATCCTCGACCAGCGGTCCACGATCCTCTCGCTCGACGCGCTCGGCCTGCTGCCCGACGAGAAGGAGCGGATCCAGGAGCTGCTCCAGGCGCGCGAGGGGATCGTGCTCGTCACCGGCCCCACGGGGTCGGGCAAGACCACGACGCTCTATTCCATGCTGCGCCAGGTGCAGGGCCGCGGCGTGAACATCGTGACGGTGGAGGACCCGGTCGAGTACCGGCTCCAGGGCATCGTGCAGGTGCAGGTGAACGAGAAGGCCGGGCTCACCTTCGCCTCGGCGCTCCGCTCGATCCTGCGCCAGGACCCGGACGTGATCCTGGTCGGCGAGATCCGCGACAAGGAGACGGCGAACATCGCCATCCAGGCGGCGCTCACCGGCCACCTCGTGCTCTCGACGCTGCACACGAACGATGCCGCGAGTTCCGTGACCCGCCTCGTGGACATCGGCATCGAGAGTTACAAGATCGCGGCGGCACTCAAGGGCGTGGTCGCCCAGCGGCTCATGCGCCGGCTCTGCACGCATTGCCGGGAGCTGGCGGTGGGCCAGGTGCCCGAGCGGATGCAGAAGTACTTCCCGGAGCAGGGCACGCTCTACCGCAGCGTCGGCTGCTCCGAGTGCTCGATGACCGGGTTCCGCGGCCGGCTCGCGATCGAGGAGGTGCTCGTCGCCACGGACGAGGTGGAACGGCGCATCGCTGGCGACGAGAGCGTGGAGCGACTGAATGACGCGGCCCGCGAGGGTGGGATGCGCTCGCTCTGGGAATCGGGCGTGCAGCACGTGCGGCAGGGCGAGACCACCATCGAGGAGCTCCTGCGGGTGCTCGAGGCCCCGCTCGAGCAGAACCTCGCGGCGGCGGCGCGCCAGTCCGCCGCCCGAGCGGCCGCGGAGGACGCCGCGCCACCGCCGCGCCGCACTCCCGCGGCTGCGCAGTCGACGGAGGAACCGCTCTCCGGTCCCTTTACCCGCCGGAGCAGCGGCCGCGGCGCGACGCAACCGGCCTTCACCGGCGAGTCGTTCGAGCTCGTCGACGACGGCGTGGCGAAGAAGGCCGGCTCGCGCCGCGTGCTGCTCGTCGAGGACGAGGAGCCGCTCCGGCGGGTGATGAAGGACCTGTTGGAGCGCGAGGGATTCATCGTGCACGAGGCCGTGGACGGCGTGGTCGCGCTCGACGAGATCGACCGGGTCGCGCCCGACCTCGTGGTGCTCGACCTCAACCTCCCGCGGCTCGACGGCTACGGCGTGCTGAGCCACCTGCGCGCGCGTCCCGCTACGCAGCGCCTCCCGGTGATCGTGCTCACCGCCAAGGGCGACGAGGAGAGCGAGGTGCGTGTGTTCGAGTACGGGGCGAGCGACTACCTGACGAAGCCCTTCCGCGCCCGCGCCCTCTCCGCGCGCATCCACTCGCTGCTCGAGCGCCGGGCCAAGTCGGCACCGTGAGCGGGGCCCCGACGGGGCCCGGGCCGGCCGGCGCGACGCCGGTCGAGGTCGGGGTGGTGGACGTGCTGGTCTGGCGTCCCGCGGCCAAGGGGTGGCTGGTCCTCGCCCTCGAGCGCGCCCAGGGCACCCGCTGCGCCGGGACCTGGGAGACGATCCACGGACGGGTTCACCCGGGCGAGGTGCTCGAGCGGGCCGCGCTGCGCGAGCTGCAGGAGGAGGCAGGGCTCACGCCCGAGCGACTCTTCTCGATCACGATGCACCCCTTCTACCTCGTGCCCACGCGCACGGTGCAGCTCGCGGCGGTCTTCGCCGCGATCGTCGCTCCCGACGCGAAGGTGGTGCGGAGCGCCGAGCATTCACGCCACGCCTGGCTCACCCCCAACCAGGCCCGCCGCCGCTTCACCTGGCCGCACGAGCGGCGGGCGCTGGATGACGCCCGCGTGCTGATCGGGACGCCGGGGGTGTGGGATGTGATCGAACTGCAGAGGTGAGATGGGAGAGGGGAGCGGCGCGGCGGGGACCGCCGCCGTTCGCGGTTCACACCTGGCGATCCGTGCTCGTCCTGAGCCGATCCCCCGCATCCGCCGGCGCGTTCGGCTTGACCCGCACGCTCTTGGCCGGGATCCCCACGTTGACGTGGTAGGGCCGCACGTCCTTCGTCGCGACAGCAACGGCGCCCACCATCCCCTGCTGGCCCACGTGCACCCCCGCCAGCACGGTCGCGTGATACGTGATGCGCACGCCGTCCTCCAGCACCGTCATCGCGTTCGTGACGTCCACCTGCTCCACGATGCTGTGCGTGTGCGAGTAGATGTTCACGTAGTCGCTCACCGAGACGTTGTCGCCGAGCCGGATGCCGCCCCGGTCGTCGAGCAGCACGTGGCGGTGGATCACCACGTCGTCACCCACCTCGAGGTTGTAGCCGAAGGAGAACTCCACGTGCTGGAAGCACTTGAAGTTCCGCCCGACCTTCTTGAAGACGTGCGGCGCGAGCAGGCGCCGGAGGCGCACGCCGAGCTCCACGTTCTGGCCGCCGATGGGCAGGCGGTCGAACGAATACCAGAGCCAGAGCAGCGGCTTCACCTTCTGGAACCGCACCTGGTCGCAGTCGCCGTAATACTCGGGCTCGAGCGTGACGTTGCGCGGGTCGCAGGCGGAGAGCGCGAGGCGCGTCGCGACCGGGATCGCCTCGTCGGCCAGCGCGGCGTCGAGGCGGGACGCGTGTTCGGGGAACGCGAGGGCGGCGAGCGTGTCGCGACAGAGGTCGTAGCGGTCCACGGTGGGATCCGCGAGCCGCGTCTCGAGCTCGGCGAGCCAGCGGTCGGCGAGCGCGGCGGTGGGCCGCCCGGAGAGCTGCTGCAGGGGGATCTTCACCATCTCACTCCTCCCTCCACGAAGGCCGTGCCAGCAGTGCGACGAGCGCCTCGGCCAGCTCGTCGCGTCCGGCGCCGGTCGTGGCGCTGAACGCGATCACCTGGTCCTCGTCCACCGTGAGGCTGCGCGCGAGTTCCTTGACCCGCTCGGCCGCCGCGGCCCGCGTGAGCTTGTCCGTCTTGGTCGCGCAGAGGATCGTCGGCACGCCGATCTCGGCGAGCAACTCGAGCATCAGGAGGTCGTCCTCGCTGGGCTCCCGGCGGACGTCGAGGAGCTGCACCACGCCGCGGAGCGCCGGGGATCGGCGCAGGTAGCCCTCGATCAACGGGCGCCATTCCGCCTGGCGCTCCTTGGAGATGCGCGCGTAGCCGTAACCCGGAAGGTCCACGAGCACGAAGGCGTCGTTCACGCTGAAGAAGTTGATCTCGCGCGTGCGGCCCGGCGTCTTGCTCACCCGGGCGATCGCCTTGCGGCGCACGAGCGCGTTGAGGAGGGACGACTTCCCGACGTTGGAACGGCCCGCGAAGGCCACCTCGGGGAGCGCGTGTGTGGGGCGCCAGCCGTCCGCCGTGGCCATCGGCCCGAGGAACTCCAGCGACCGGACCACGAGCGGGTCCGGCGTCGCCGGGGATGCCTCGCGGCTCACGCCTCCTTCTTCTGGCGCTTGGCGGAGATCTCGAGGAACGGCGGCTGCTTCAGCGTCACCGTGGCCTCGGTGACGCGCACCTCGATGACGTCATCGCGGCCCGGCAGCTCGAACATCGTGTCGAGCAGCAACTCCTCCAGGATCGCGCGGAGCCCCCGGGCGCCTGTGCCGCGGAGGATCGCCTTCTTCGCGATGGCCTTGAGCGCGGGCTCATCGAAGGTGAGCTGCACGTCCTCGAGTTCGAAGAGCCGCGCGTACTGCTTGGTGAGCGCGTTCTTCGGCTCCTTGAGGATCTTGACCAAGGCCTCCTCGTCGAGCCCCTGGAGCGGCACGGCCACGGGGAGGCGGCCCACCAGCTCCGGGATGATCCCGAACCGGAGCAGGTCCTCGGGCTCCACGTCGCCGAAGATGTTGGTGGCGTGCGCCTCGTCCTTCTGCGCCGCGCCGGAGCCGAACCCGATCTGCCGCCGGCCGAGTCGCGCCTCGATGATCTTCTCGAGGCCGTCGAACGCGCCGCCGCAGATGAACAGGATGTCCTTCGTGTTGATCTGGATGTATTCCTGCTGCGGATGCTTCCGGCCGCCCTGCGGCGGCACCGAGGCCACGGTGCCCTCGAGGATCTTGAGCAGGGCCTGCTGCACGCCCTCGCCGGAGACGTCGCGGGTGATGCTCGGGTTCTCCGACTTGCGCGCGATCTTGTCGATCTCGTCGATGTAGACGATGCCGCGCTCGCACTCGGTGACGTTGAAGTCGCCCGCCTGCAGCAGCCGCACCAGGATGTTCTCCACGTCCTCGCCGACGTAGCCCGCCTCGGTGAGCGTGGTCGCGTCGGCGATGGTGAACGGGACGTCGAGGATCCGGGCCAGGGTCTGCGCGAGGAGCGTCTTGCCGACGCCCGTGGGGCCGAGGAGGAGGATGTTCGACTTGTCGAGCTCGACGTCGTTCTCCCGCTTGGCCCCCGAGTTGATCCGCTTGTAGTGGTTGTAGACCGCGACGGCGAGCGCCTTCTTGGCCGGCTCCTGGCCGATCACGTATTGGTCCAGCACCGCCTTGATCTCCTGCGGGGCGGGGACCTGGGTGACCGTCTCCGCGACCTCGCGCTCCTCGTCCTCTGCGAGGATCTCGTTGCAGAGGGCGATGCACTCGTTGCAGATGTAGACGGACGGCCCGGAGATGAACTTCCGGACGGCGTCCTTCGACTTGCCGCAGAACGAGCAGCGCAGGTGTCGATCGTGGGACATCAGGTACGGTACCGGAAGGGGAACAGGAGGTTCCGGCGCAGGACGCCGGGCCGGGAGCGCGCTTCCGAACGACGCCCCACCATCAGATGAGTAACGCCGGGTCCGAGGGGGGTCAAGAAAGGCGACGGGGGGCTCGTGAAAAGTGTCACAAGCGCCCCGTCGCCCGGCCTCACTTCGTGGAGGTCAGCGTCGCGGTCGCCGTCGCCGCCGCCGCCAGGGCATCCGTTTCCTCACGCGAGGTGACCACCACGTCGATGATGCCGTACGCCTTGGCCTCCTCGGCGCTCATGAACCGGTCGCGGTCCACGTCGCGCTCGATCTGCTCGAGCGGCCGGCCCGTGTGCTTGGCCATGAGCTCGTTCATCTTCGCGCGCAGGTAGATGATCTCGCGCGCCTGGATCTCGATGTCCGACGCCGTGCCCTGCGTGCCGCCCGAGGGCTGGTGGATCATCACGCGCGAGTGCGGGAGCGCCGAGCGCTTGCCCGCGCGGCCCGCCGCCAGCAGGAAGGCGCCCATCGAGGCCGCGAGTCCCATGCAGATGGTGTTCACCGGCGACTTCAGGTACTGCATCGTGTCGTAGATCGCCAGGCCGGACGACACGCTGCCGCCGGGCGAGTTGATGTACAGGTGGATGTCCCGCCCCGGGTTGTCGGCCTCGAGGAAGAGCATCTGCGCGATGATCATGTTCGCCACGTCGTCGTTGATCGGCGTGCCGAGGAAGATGATGCGGTCCATCAGCAGGCGGGAGTAGACGTCGTAGCTCCGCTCGCCGCGGCTGGAACGCTCGATCACATAGGGATTCGGGATCATGGGCATCGGTCGGTCTCCTGGGTCTCGTCGGGGTCGGGCCTACGCCTGTTCGATCGTGTTCTTGCCGAGCAGCCAGGCGAACACCCGCTCCTCGGTGATGCTCCGCTCAAGCTCGCGGAGGCGTCCCGCCTTCTGCAAGGACGCGTAGAGCGGCCCCGGCTCCATGCCGCGCTTGCCAGCCATCTCCGCCACCTTCTCGTCCACGTCCGCCTCGGTCGCGGTGAGCTTCTCGCGCTCCGCCACGGTGTCGAGGATCAGGTCGCGGCGCACCTGGCGCTCGGCCATCCCGCGGATCTCCTCGCCGAACTTGCCGAGCTCCTCCTGCGGGATCTTGTACGCCTGGGCGTAGGCCTGCACCATCTGCTTCACCCAGCTCGGCGGGATCTCGAACGGGTTCGCGCCCACGATCTCGTCGAGGAGTTGCGTGCGCGCGGCCGCGTCGGCGTCGCGCACGGCGGACGCCGCGAGGTCCTCGCGCACGACCTTGGTGAAGGCGTCGAGCGAGTCGAAGTCGCCCATCTCGCGCGCGAAGGC
>JAOUHR010000534.1 GCA_029884515.1 Gemmatimonadota bacterium | reverse complement strand
GTGCGTCCCCGTCCAGTCCGCGTCGGCCCGCGTGATCTCCCACGCGATCAGGGCCCCCGGCTCCAGACGCACCACCCGGCCCCGCCAGTCGTGGTCTGCGTCAGCGTCCACCATCGCTCGAGTCCGCCGGGAGAGGCGATCGCGTCGAACACGCGAACTCGGGTCGCGCGGACGGGAAGGTCGTGCAGGATCTGCGGCATGGTGCCAGTCCTTCGGCAGCCGGACGCACTCGTCAACCCCGGAACGAAGGGCGGGGGCCGACCATTGGTCGCCCCCCGCTCCCTCACATCTCACCACCCCCATCTCACATCTGCCGCTTGCCTACCAGCGGTAGTGAGCGAATGCCTTGTTGGCCTCCGCCATGCGGTGCGTATCGTCCTTCTTCTTCACCGCGTTCCCCTCGCCCTTGGATGCCGCGATCGTCTCGGCCGCGAGCTTCTCGGCCATCGACTTCTCGTTGCGGTCGCGCGAGAACGAGATGAGCCAGCGCATCGCCAGCGCGGTCCGGCGCTCGGGGCGCACCTCGACCGGCACCTGGTACGTGGCACCGCCCACGCGGCGGCTCTTCACCTCGACCACGGGCTTCAGGTTGGTGAGCGCCTGCTTGAAGATGTTGACGCCGGGCTGCGCCGTCTTCTCCTCGACGATGTCCATCGCGCCGTAGAAGATGCGCTCGGCGGTGGACTTCTTGCCCTGGTACATCAGCACGTTGATGAACTTGCTGACCGTCTGGCTGTCGTAGCGCGCGTCCGAGAGGATGGTGCGCTTCACGGCACTCTTGCGGCGGCTCATGACTTGCCTCCAGCCGCGCCAGCAGGCCTCGGCTTCTTGGTCCCGTACTTGGAGCGGCTCTTGTTGCGGCCGGCGACGCCGGAGGCGTCGAGCTTGCCGCGCACGATGTGGTAACGGACGCCCGGGAGGTCCTTCACGCGGCCGCCGCGGATGAGCACGATCGAGTGCTCCTGCAGGTTGTGGCCTTCGCCCGGGATGTAGGCGGTGACTTCGAAGCCGTTCACGAGCCGGATGCGCGCGACCTTGCGGAGGGCGGAGTTCGGCTTCTTGGGAGTGGTGGTGTACACGCGGGTGCACACGCCACGCTTGAACGGGTTCTCCTTCAGGGCGGGCGCCTTGTCCTTCTTCACCACGGCGCGCCGGCTCTGACGGACGAGCTGGTTGATCGTCGGCATCGTTCTCCTTCGTCTTCCGGTGTTCGACCTTCTGCCACTACGTGGATCGCCCGGCGGGCGGCACGGAACAGAGCCTTAAAGGCTAACCGGCCCGGGGCTTCCGGTCAACCGACGGGGTCGCCGGAGGAAGGCCGGCTTCCGGCGCGCCAGATCAGCCCGGGAGGGTACCAACGAGCGGGATCACCGCCGTCAGCAGCCCCACCGCGATCAGCACGCAGACGCTCACGAGCGCCCACTTGAGCGTGTACCGCTGGTGGTCGTCGAAGTCGACGCCCACGAGCCCGACCAGCAGGTAGGTGGAGGGCACGAGCGGACTGAGCAGGTGCACCGGCTGCCCCATCAGCGACGCCCGGGCCATCTCGGCCGCGCTGATGCCGAACGCCTTCCCCGCCTCGGCGAGGATCGGCAGGATCCCGAAGTAGAAGGCGTCGTTGGAGACGAAGAAGGTGAAGGGCACGCTGAGCACCGCGGTGACCACCGCGAGGTACGGCCCCAGCGCCTCGGGCACCATGTTCACCACGCTGTTCGCCATCGCGTCCACCATCTTCGTGCCGGAGAGGATCCCGGTGAAGACACCCGCGGCGAAGATGAGCCCCACCACCGCGAGCACGTTCCCCGCGTGCCGCGCGAGGAGCGCCTTCTGCTCGTCGATGCTCGGGTAGTTCACCATCATCGCGATGGCGAAGCCGAGCATGAAGAGCGCCGGCAGCGGCATCACGGCGGCGATGAGGCCGACGAGGAGCACGGCGGTCAGGACGGCGTTCACGATCAGGCGGTCGGGGCGACGGTGCTCGGTGTCCTCGTGATACGTGGGGTTGGCGAGTTCCTCCTCGAGCACGGGCGGGAGATGGTCGGTGGGCA
>JAOUHR010000117.1 GCA_029884515.1 Gemmatimonadota bacterium | reverse complement strand
AGGGGACGCCGGGGGATTCCGACGAGGGTCGCCCCAAAGGTATCAGCCGACGGTTATTGACGTGGCACCGCACAGGACGTATCCAGTGCACAACCCCAGCGCCGAGACCCTACCATGGCATCACATCCATCGCTCCCACTCGCCCTGCTCGCCATCGCCGTCGGCACGCTCCTGTGTGCCGACAGTCTCCAGGCGCAGGCCCCCGCCGGCCCACGCCTGGACGCGGACCGGGTCGGCATCGAGGCGCCGTTCGTGGCCGCTCCCGGCACGCGGACGCTCGCCTTGCCGCAACCGGCGATCGCCCGCAAGCGCGGGGTGCCGCAGATGATCATCGGTGGCGCTGCCCTCGTGGGCGGCGCGCTGATCGGCGACGACGCGGGCACGATCATCATGCTCGGGGGCCTCGGCTACGGTCTCTACGGCCTCTACCTCTACCTGCACTAGCCGGCGGCAGCGATGGGCGCAGCGGAATTCCGCGACCAACCTGACGACAACGGCACCATCGTCCTGCCCCAGAAGGTCGCGCTCGTGCTCGGCGGCGGCGGGCTCAAGGGCTTCGCGCACATCGGCGTGCTGCGCGCGCTCGAGGAGCGCCGCATCGAGCCGTCGGTGCTCGCCGGCACCAGCATCGGCGCATTGATCGCCGCCGCCTACGCCGGCGGGATGCCGCTCGACGAGATGGAGCGGCGGGCGCGGGCGCTCCGCAAGAACGACCTCTTCCGAATCGACCACATCTCGATGGTGCGGAAGCGGATGCTCTCCCCCTCCCTCTACCTCGCGAGGCCGCTGCGCCGGCTGGTGGAGGAGATCGTGCCCCAGGGGACTTTCCGCGACCTCGACCGCACGCTGCTGATCAACACGGTGGACCTGGAGGAGGCCTCGCAGGTCCTCTGGGGGCTCCCGGGCCTGCAGGACGTGACCGTGGCCGACGCCGTGTACGCGTCGTGTGCCCTGCCGGGATTCTTCCCACCCGGGGTGGTGGCGGGCCGGCCCTGCGCCGACGGCGGCATCTCCGACAACGTGCCCGCGCTCGCCGCCTCGCACGGCATGGACGCGGTGATCGCCGTGGACGTCGGCAGCACGAACATCGCGCGGGCCCGGCGCATCCGGGAGAAGGGGTTCGCCGCGATCTACGGCCGCGCCGCGCAGATCATGATGAAGTCGCTGCAGGCGCTGCAGCTCGAACGGTGGCGCGGCCCGCCGCTCCTCCTCGTGCGCCCTGCGGTCTGGAAGTACAACTGGTTCAGCTTCGCGCACGTGAGCCGGATGATCGAACTCGGGTACGAGGCGGCCAATGACGCCTTCGACCGCGCGGGCGCCTCGCTGATGCTGGGCGGCGTCTGGCCGCGGCGCCTGGTGGAGGTGCGGGTGGACCGCACCGCGTGCACCGGGTGCACCCTCTGCGTCACCCTCGCGCCGCACATGATGACGATGGACCGGGACGGCAAGGCCGAGGTGCTGGCGAGCCCGGTCGAGTGGTCGCGGGCCGACGGCGACTTCGTGCACCAGTGCCCCACGGCCGCCATCCACGTGGACGTGGTGCACGGCGCGCGACGCCACCCCACTCTCGAAATGCCCGTGCTGGAGGACTGACGTAGATTCCACGGATGGCCTCCACGAACAGCTTCAACTCGCGCGACACGCTCACGGTCGACGGCAAGGCGTATCGCTTCTATCGGCTCGACGCCCTCAGCGGCCTCGCCGGCAGCCGGGTCTCCCGGCTCCCCTTCTCCCTGCGGATCCTGCTCGAGAACCTCCTCCGCAACGAGGACGGCGGGTTCGTGAAGCGCGCCGACATCGAGGCGCTCGCCCGGTGGGACGTCAGGAAGCCGGTGGACCAGGAGATCGCCTTCCGTACAGCGCGCGTGCTCCTGCAGGACTTCACTGGCGTGCCCTGCGTGGTGGATCTGGCGGCGATGCGCGACGCGATCGCCGCGCTCGGTGGCGACCCGGGGAAGATCAACCCGCTGCAGCCGGTGGACCTCGTGATCGACCACTCGGTGCAGGTGGACGAGTACGGCACCGAGGCGGCGGAGCTCATCAACACGCGGCACGAGTACGAGAGGAACGGCGAGCGCTACCAGTTCCTCCGCTGGGGCGGCACCGCGCTCCGCAACCTGCGCGTGGTGCCCCCGGGCACCGGCATCTGCCACCAGGTGAACCTCGAGTACCTCGGGCAGGTCGCGTTCGTCGGCGCGGAGGACGGGACACCGACGGTCTACTGCGACTCGCTCGTGGGGACGGACTCGCACACCACGATGATCAACGGCCTCGGCGTACTCGGCTGGGGCGTGGGCGGGATCGAGGCCGAGGCGGCGATGCTCGGCCAGCCCGTCTCGATGCTCATCCCCGAGGTGATCGGGTTCAAGTTCACCGGCAGGCTGCCGGCCGGCGCCACGGCGACCGACCTCGTGCTCACCTGCACGGAGATGCTGCGCAAGAAGAAGGTGGTCGGGAAGTTCGTCGAGTACTACGGCCCGGGGCTCTCGTCGCTCGCGCTCGCGGACCGCGCGACCATCGCCAACATGTCGCCCGAGTACGGCGCGACGATGGGCTTCTTCCCCGCGGACGCCGAGACGCTCAAGTACCTGCGGCTCTCGGGTCGAGGCACGCATCAGGTGGCGCTGGTGGAGGCCTACTGCAAGGCGCAGGGGCTCTTCCGCACGGACGACACACCCGATCCGGTGTTCTCCGACACGCTGACGCTCGACCTCTCGACCGTCGTACCGTCCCTCGCGGGCCCGAAGCGGCCGCAGGACCGGATCGCGCTCACGGACATGAAGCAGAGCTACGCCGCCTCCTTCGCCGCCGAGAAGCAGCGGGTGGCCGCCGCAGCGACGGTCACCGCCGGCGGCGCGGCCGCGACCATGGTGGCGGAAGGGAGCCCGACCGCACCAACGGTGACGTCGGTCTCGTGCGAGCACCGCGGCCAGACCTTCGACCTCAGGGACGGCGCGGTGGTCATCGCGGCGATCACGAGCTGCACGAACACCTCGAACCCGAGCGTGATGCTCGCCGCGGGCCTGTTGGCGCAGAAGGCCGTGGCGGCGGGGCTGACGGTGAAGCCGTGGGTGAAGACCTCGCTCGCCCCCGGCTCGAAGGTGGTGCGCGAGTACTTCGCCAAGGCCGGTGTGCAGCCCGCGCTCGACGCGCTCGGCTTCCAGATCGTCGGATACGGCTGCACCACCTGCATCGGCAACTCGGGGCCGCTGCCCGAGGCGATCAGCAAGGCCATCGACGAGAAGAAGCTCACCGTCGCCGCCGTGCTCTCGGGCAACCGCAACTTCGAGGGGCGCGTGAATCCGCAGACGCGCTTCAACTACCTTGCCTCCCCGCCGCTCGTGGTGGCGTACGCGCTCGCCGGCCGGGTGGACATCGACCTCACCTCCGAGCCCCTCGGCGTCGGCACGAAGGGCCCCGTGTTCCTGCGGGACATCTGGCCGTCGCCCAAGGAAGTGGAGGACACCGTGCTCGCGTCGGTGAAGCGCGAGCAGTTCGAGCAGGAGTACGCGGACGTCTTCGGCGGCGACGCCGAGTGGAAGGCGATCCAGGTGCCCAAGGGGGATCGCTACGCGTGGGACGCGAAGTCCACCTATGTGAAGCACCCGCCGTACTTCGAGGGGATGACCATGACGCCCCCGGGCATCCACGCGATCACCAACGCGCGGGTGCTCGGCATGTTCGGTGACTCGATCACCACCGACCACATCTCCCCCGCCGGATCGATCGCGGAGAAGAGTCCGGCTGGCCAGTGGCTCAGGTCTCTCGGCGTGGAGCAGAAGGACTTCAACTCGTACGGCGCGCGACGCGGGAACCACGAGGTGATGATGCGCGGCACCTTCGCGAACATCCGCCTCAAGAACGACCTCACGCCCGGCATGGAGGGGTGGTGGACCCGCACGGCGCCGAATGCCGAGCCGACCTCCTTCTATGAAGCGGCGATGGCGTACAAGAAGGCGAACACACCGCTCGTGGTGGTGGCGGGCAAGGAATACGGGACCGGCTCCTCCCGCGACTGGGCAGCGAAGGGCGCCGTGCTCCTCGGCGTGCGCGCGGTGATCGCCGAGAGCTTCGAGCGGATCCATCGCTCGAACCTCGTGGGCATGGGCGCCATCCCGCTCGAGTTCACCGACGGCCAGACGCGGCAGTCGCTCGGCCTCACCGGCTACGAGACGATCACGGTGGACGGGATGTCGGAGCAGATGACACCGCGCGCGACGCTGACCGTGAACGCGACGGGGACCGGCGGGAGGGTGACCACCTTCAAGGTCCGCAGCCGGATCGACACGCCGGAGGAGATGAACTACTACCGGCACGGCGGCATCCTCCAATACGTGCTGCGCCAGTTGGCGGGGAGCGCCCGGTAGTCGTCCGGGTCCTGTACAACCCGGCGTCCGGGCGCGGGCGCGGCGAGCGGGCGATCGCGGGCATCAAGGCCGCCTTCGCCCGCTTCGGCTTCTCCGACGTGCGCGGCACCACGTGTGCCGGCGACGAAGCGCGACTGGTGGAGGAGGCGCTCCATGACGGCGTCGAGACGATCGTCGTCGCGGGGGGCGACGGCACCTGGTCCAAGTGCGCCGTGCCACTGGCACGTGCGGGTTCTCCGGCGCGCATGGCGTTCCTGGCGGCGGGCACCGGGAACGACTTCGCCAAGAACCTCGATGTCGCCGTAAGGACACCGGCCCTGCTCGCACAGCGCCTCGCCGACGGCGCGCGCGAGCGCCACGTCGACCTCGGCCGTGTGGACGACACTTGGTTCCTGAACGTGGCCGGCTTCGGCCTGGATGTCGCGGTGCTCGAACGGTCGAACGCCTCGCCCCTGCTCCGGGGGAAGGCCGTGTACCTCGCGGCGGCGCTGCAGGAGTTGGTGCGCTACCGCGGGCTGGAGGCCGCATACGACGAGCGCTGGGCGCGCCGGCTGATCCTGGTGTTCTCGAATGGGAAGCACTTCGGCGGGGCCTTCCGCGTCGCACCGGACGCCCGGATCGACGACGGGTTGCTCGACGCGATCCTGGTGGACGACGTGCCGGTGCTCCGCCGGCTCCCGCTCCTCCTGCGCGTGATGCGCGGCACGCTTCAGGGACATCCGCGGGTCTCCCACCGCCGGGTGGCACGGTTCAGGCTCGCGTTTCGCGAGCGTCCGTGGTTCGAGGCCGACGGGGAGCTCCATCGTGCGGCCGGGGCGACGGTCGAGGTCGCATCGGTGCCCGGCGCCCTGCGCGTCGTTGACGGCTGATCGCGCGCCGGACAGACTTCACCGCATGCGAAACTCTATGCTGTCCCTCCTGGCCGCCGGCGCGCTGGCGCTCACGGCCCCGCTGCAGGCGCAGGATGCCGCGCCGGATGGAGGCCCGAAGGTGGGCGACATGGCGCCCGACTTCACCCTGCCAGCCTCCACCAAGGACGGGATCCTGCCGACCCCCGTCCACCTCTCCGACTTCCGCGGACAGACCGTCGTCCTCGCCTTCTTCCCGAAGGCGAGGACGGGTGGCTGAACGGCCCAAATGGAGGCGTACCGTGATCAGTACGCCACGATCTTCAAGAACGGCCAGGGCGTGAAGGTGCTGGCCATCAGCGCCGACAGCCGAGAGACGCAGCAGGCATGGGCCGCCGAGAAGTCATTCCCGGTGACCTTCCTGAGCGACCCCGAGGCAGTGGCCGGCAAGCTGTACGACACGAAGTATCCCCTGGTGAGCGCGATGCGCCGCGTGGTGTTCGTGATCGGGCCCGACGGCCGGGTGACGCACATCATGCGCCCGTTCCGCGAGTTGTCGGCAGACGCGTACACCGAGCTCGGCGAAGCGGTGAAGAAGGCGTCCGGGAGCTGATGCTCCCGGGCGGCGTCGCGGAGGAGCTGCTCGGCTACTACGACGCGGCGCTCGCCGCCGCCGATCCCGGGCGGGTCGTCCGTGAGGGACTCGCCGCACGCGAGGTGGTGCTCGAACTCGGACGCGATCGGCCGCACTGGATCATCGCGCTCGGCAAGGCCGCCCCCGCCATGGCGGGGGCGGCCTTCGCGCATTGTGCCGCCGCGGACATCGCTGTCGCGGGCGGGATCGTGGTGGGCCCGACGGTGCGGCCCTCCGCGGGGGATCCGCTCGAGACGCTGGCCGGCGACCATCCCGTGCCGGGCGCACGTTCCGCGTATGCCGCCGAGCGGCTCGGCGCGCTCGTGGAACGTGTCGGCAAGGAGGATGTCGTGCTCCTCCTGCTCTCCGGCGGCACCTCGAGCCTGGTCGGCGCACCGATCGATGGCGTGCGGCCGGAGGATCTCGCTGCGCTGCA
>JAOUHR010000116.1 GCA_029884515.1 Gemmatimonadota bacterium | reverse complement strand
GACCGCGAGTGCCTCTTCTACGATCAGCGCGGCGGCGGCCGCTCGAAGACCGACGACCGCGCCCCGGTCACGTGGCGCACTCACGTGGAGGACCTCACGGCCGCGGTGGCCGAGCTGGCGCCGGGACCGCTGACGCTCGTGGGCTACTCCTGGGGCGGGTTGCTCGCCCTTCTCCACTGCCTCGAGGCGGCGGCTGGGCGTGCGGGACCCGCCCCCGCGCGACTCGTGCTGCTCGACCCCGCGCCCGTGACGAGAGCCTGGCGCGACCAGTTCGAGGCCGAGTTCGCCCGCCGGCAGGCGGGGCCCGCGGTCACGGCACTGCGGGATGCACTCGCCGCGAGCGGTCTCCGCGACCGCGACCCGGAGGCCTACCGCCAGCGCGCATTCGAGGTGAGCGTGGCCGGCTATTTCGCCGACCCTCGGCGCGCCCGCGACCTCACCCCGTTCCGTGTCACCGGCCGCGTGCAGCAGTCGGTCTGGGAATCGCTCGGGGACTTCGACCTCGTGCCACTCCTGCGTGACGTTCGGGTGCCGTCGCTGGTCGTCCATGGCAGGCAGGACCCCATCCCGATGGCGTCCGCCGAGGCGGTCGCGGCGGCGCTCGCGGGACGCACTGCGTGGCTGGATGACTGTGGCCACGTTCCCTATGTCGAGCAGCCGGGCGCCCTCTTCCGGGCGGTGCGCGGCTTCCTCGACGACACCGAGTCCCTGGTCGCCCCCTGAGATGGCCACACACGACGAGATCACCCAGCCCTACGTGGGCACGATCGAGTACGAGGGACGCCGCTACAACGTCTCCGTGCGGATCCAGTTCGACGGGATCGAGTACGTCGGGCGCCTCTGGTTCGCCGACGAGTCGTGGGACGACCTGGGGATCCCGGACCGCGGGGCGTTCCCCGGCCGCACCCGCGACGAGGTGATCGCGCTCACCAAGCGCCTCACCGAGCCCGAGATGGTGAAGCGCTACCGGCGTGGGCTCGCCGAGAAGCGCCGCTTCCGCGGCCTGCGGAAGCACACCGAGGACATCCTCGCCAAGATCCGCTTCCTGAACCAGGTCGCGGTCTCCATGCGGGCCGGGCTCCTCGACGTGGAGGGCGCCGCGCAGGAGATCGACCTCACGGAGCAGCAGCTCCACTCGCTGATCGATCGCCTGGGCGAGCACGCGGGCATCGAGACCTAGGCTGGGCTGCGCCACAGCGCGTCGTCGTCGGGGGTCCCCCCCGAGCCGCTATATTCCGGCATGGATTCGCGCGCCGCCGCACACCTGCTCCACGAGATCGTCGCCCTGCTCGAATTGCAGGGGGAGGACCCGACGGTGCCCGCGCCCTACGCCGACGCCGCGCGCGCCCTCGCGGCGAACGACCCCTCCCCCCTCGCCGAGCTCCTCCGGCGCGACCGCCGCCGGTTCGCGCCCGAGGTGGTGGACGTGCTGGAGGACCTCGTGGACCCCGGCGAATCCACCCTCCTCGACCAGCTCCGCGAGTCCACGCCCGAGGGCCTCTTCGAGATGCTGCGCGTCCCCGGCCTCGGGCCGTCGCGCATCCGTCGGATCCACGAGGGGCTCGGCATCGACACGCTGCAGGAGCTCGAGGCGGCGGCGCGGGACGGCCGCCTCGCCAGGCTCCCGCGGTTCGGCGCCCGAACCGCCGAGCAGGTGCTGCGCGGCATCGCCTGGCTCAAGGAGAGCGGCGCGCAGGTGCTCCTCCCGCACGGCATCGCCGAGGCCACCCGCATGCTCGCGGCCATCCGGCGCGTGGGCGGCGTGGTGCGCGCCGAGATCGCCGGCACCATCCGGCGCCACTGCGAGACCATCCGCGAGGTGGAGGTCGTGGCCGCCTGCGCGCGCGACCCCGAGGCGGTCGCTGCCGCCTGCGCGCGCCTTCCCGGCGTGCGCGACTCGGTCGGCAGCGGCACGCGCGAGGTCTCCATCCGCTTCGACGACGGGATGCGCCTCCAGCTCCACTGCGTCCCGGCGGACGAGTTCGTGGTCTCCTGGTTCCGGGCGACGGGGTCGGAGTCGCACGTGCGGGAAGTGGCGGCGCGCGCGGCGCTGCGTGGGCTGACGCTCGGCGAGCGCCACCTGCGCCGTGCGGACGGCAGCGCGGTGGAGCTCGCGGATGAGCCGGCACTCTACGCCGCCATCGGGCTCCCCTGGCTCGCGCCGGAGCTCCGCGAGGGGCTCGGCGAGTCCGCCGCGGCGGCCGAGGGCACGATGCCCGACCTCATCGCGCTCACCGACATCCGCGGCGTGCTCCACTGCCATTCGCAGTACTCCGACGGGGGCGCGACCATCGCCGAACTCGCCGCGGAAGCGCGCCGCCGGGGCTGGAGCTATCTCGGCGTCTCGGACCACTCGCAGTCGGCATTCTACGCCGGTGGGCTCACCGCCGAGTCGCTCGCGCGGCAGCACGAGGAGATCGACGCGATCAATGCCTCCTTCTCCGACTTCCGCGTGCTCAAGGGCGTGGAGGCCGACATCCTGCCCTGCGGCCGGATCGACTACCCGGCCGAGGTGCTCGACCGCTTCGACTACGTGATCGCCTCCGTGCACTCGCGGTTCGGGATGAACGAGACGCAGATGACCGACCGCGTGCTCAAGGCGCTCGACGACCCGCACATGGCGGTGCTCGGGCATCCCACCGGCCGGTTGCTGCTCACGCGCGAGCCGTACGCGATCGACATGGACGCGGTGATGGCGCGGGCCGGCGAGGCAGGTGTCGCCATCGAACTCAACGCCGACCCGCACCGCCTCGACCTCGACTGGCGGCTCTGCCGCTCGGCGCGCCGCCATGGGGTGCGCATCGAGATCGGGCCGGACGCGCACTCGGTGGACGGCCTCGAGAACATGGCGCTCGGCATCGGCATGGCACGCAAGGGCTGGCTCGCCGCGGACGACGTGATCAACACCCGATCCGCGGACGACGTGGTCGCCTTCGCGACCCGTCGTCGCCTCGCACGCGCGGGCGCCTGACAACGGTGGCGGTCAAGAAGCGGAGCAAGCCGCGCCGCAGGCGCATGCGTCGGGGCGCCGAGCTGCGCGCCCACGCGCAGGAGATCCGGCGCCGCCTCGCGGCCGCGTACCCTGACGCGCACTGCGAACTCGAGTACCGGAACCCATTCGAACTCGCGGTCGCCACGGTGCTCTCCGCGCAGTGCACGGACAAGCGCGTGAACATGGTCACCCCCGACCTCTTCACGCGATGGCCCGATGCGGCCGCGCTGGCCCAGGCGCCGGTCGCGGAGATCGAGGACGTGATCCGCAGCACGGGGTTCTTCCGCAACAAGGCGAAGTCGCTCTCCGGACTCGCGCGCGCGGTGGTGGCGGCGCACGACGGCCGGCTCCCCGGTACGATGGACGACCTCGTGGCCCTCCCCGGCGTGGGCCGCAAGACCGCGAACGTGGTGCTGAGCAACGCGTTCGGGGTGCACGAGGGGATCGTGGTGGACACGCACGTGGCGCGGCTCGCCGTGCGCCTCGGGCTCACCCGCGCGACGGACCCGGTGCGCATCGAGCGCGCCCTCACGCCCCTCTTCGACCGCCCCTCCTGGGGCATGCTCTCCCACCTCCTCATCTGGCACGGGCGCCGCGTCTGCGAGGCCCGCAAGCCGCGCTGCGGCGAGTGCACACTGCACGATGTCTGCCCCTCATCCCGCACATGACCCGCTCCCGCCTCCTCGCCGTCGCCGGCGCGATCCTCGCGGCCGCCTGCGCCCCTTCAGGGCCGAAGACGAAGAACGCCCAGCTCCTCGCCGCACCGATGGACTCCTGCGTGCTCGCGCGCGACGAAGCGGCGCTCGACCCGCGCCTCGAGGTGGACAAGGTCCCCGCGCCGGTGAAGATGGACCCGGCGCCCATCCGGCGGCCCGTCCCCCGCGGCGTGCTCAACCGGAACGGCAGCTCCGTGGTCCGCGTGGAGGTGCTCGTGGACACGCTGGGCAAGCCCGACATGACCACCTTCGCCGTGCTCGAGGCGTCGAACGCGTGGTTCGTGACCGGGGCGAGGAACGCGATCGCCAAGTGGACCTTCACGCCAGCGGAGCGCTACGGCTGCAAGGTGCCGCGCTACTACGTGTTCGCGGCGTCGTCACCGGCGCGCACCTCGCCGTAGGATCGCTTAGATTCCTCCCGTTCGTCCTTCACCACCTGACTCGTCACCGAATCCATCCCGATGAAGACCGCCACATTCGAGACCAACAAGGGGACCATCACCGCCGAGCTGTTCGACAAGGATGCGCCCGGCACGGTGGCCAACTTCGAGAAGCTTGCCAACGAGGGCTTCTACGACGCCATCCAGTTCCACCGCGTGATCCCCGACTTCGTCGTGCAGGGCGGCTGCCCGAACGCCAGGATCGGCGGCAAGCCGAAGGGCCCGCCGGGCACGGGCGGCCCCGGGTGGACCATCAAGTGCGAGACCAAGGACAACCCGCAGACGCACAAGGTGGGCGCGCTCTCCATGGCGCATGCCGGCAAGGACACGGGCGGCTCGCAGTTCTTCATGGTGCTCTCGGAGGCGAACACCCGGCACCTGAACGGCGTCCACACCGTGTTCGGACAGATCAACGGCGGCCTCGACGTGATGCAGAAGCTCACCCAGAACGACCACATGGTGAAGGTGCGCGTCGCCTGACGCGGCGCATCGCCCTCCCCCGCACCCATTGAGGTTCGATCCATGACTGCAGGAACCCCGATGTCCGGCCGCGATACCGCGGCGGCCTTCAAGGGCGTCATCGTCGGCGCGATCGTGATCGGCGCGCTCGTGGTGACGATGGTGACGATCGTGAACCGGATGTACGCCGGGCACGAGGAAGGCGCCGCCGAGGCGCCGGCGGCCCAGACCCCGTGACGTGAGCTCGTTCGACGTCGCGTCGGCCGAGCGCCCCGCGCCCCTCCGTGGGCTCGGGGCGCTTCCCTTCCCGGTGAAGGCCGCCCGCATCCCGGCGTTGGCCCTCGCCGCACTCATCCTCGGCGGCCTCTTCGCGCTCGGGGACGCCACGCGGACGTGGACCGCACCCTTCCTGCTGGTGGCGCTCATCGTGCTCGGCGCGCCGGTGGTGCTCAAGACCCTGCGCGGGCTCCTCGGCGGCCGTTTCGCGGCGGACGTGGTCGCGATGCTCGCGATCGTGACGGCGGTGGTGCTCGACCAGCCGATCGCGGGGCTCGTGATCGTGCTGATGCAGACCGGCGGCGAACTGCTCGAGCGCTACGCCGAGGGCCGCGCCTCGGCCGCCGTGCGCGAACTCGAGGCCGCCGCGCCGCGGGTGGCCCACCGGGTGGGCCCGCTCGGATCGCAGGACATCGAGGACGTGGCCGCGGAAGCGATCGTCGTCGGCGACCGCATCCTCGTGCGGCCGGGCGAGATGGTCCCCACCGACGGTGTCGTCGTGGATGGCAGGAGCTCGCTCGACACGTCGCGCATCACGGGCGAGCCACTCCCGCAGCGCGTCGCGGTGGACGCCCCCGTGCGCTCCGGCGTGGTGAACGTCGCCTCCCCGCTCGTCATCCGCGTGACGGCGCCGGCGAGCGAGTCGCTCTACGCGCGCATCGTCGAGCTGGTGCGCACGGCGCAGGAGGAGAAGTCGCCGATCCAGCGCAACGCCGACCGCTGGGCCGTCTGGTTCACGCCGGTGACGCTCCTCGCCTGTGCGATCGCATGGTGGCTCTCGGGCGACCCGCAGCGCGTGCTCGCGGTGCTCGTCGTGGCGACGCCCTGCCCGCTGCTCCTCGCGACGCCGGTCGCGATCATCGGTGGCATCAACCGCGCGGCGCGGCGCCAGATCGTCGTGCGCAACGGCACCGCACTCGAGCAGCTCGCGCAGGTGGACGCCGTGGTGTTCGACAAGACGGGCACGCTCACGTTGGGGCGTCCCGTCGTGGGCGTCGTGGCGGCCACGACGCCCGGCGGAGAGGCGGAGGTCCTTCGCCTGGCCGCGGCGATCGAGCTCGGTTCCGGGCACCTGCTCGCCCGCTCCGTGGTGGATGCGGCGACGGCGGACGGACGCACGCTGCCCCCTGCCGAGGATGTCGAGGAGTCGCCCGGCCAGGGCGTCTCCGGGCGCGTCGAGGGGCAGACGGTGGCCGTGGGCGCCCTTTCGTTCATCGCGCGCCGCGACCCGGCCGCGGTCGCGGCGCTCGAGAGGATCGCGCTCGCGGGCTCCGGCCTGCGCGCCTACGTCACCGTGGACGGGAGGGCGGCCGGCGTCATCGCGTTCGCCGACCGCATGCGTGCCGGGCTCCCCGAGTTCATCGAGCGGCTGCGCGCGCTCGGGCTCGGGCGCACCGTGCTCCTCTCCGGCGACCACCAGGAG
>JAOUHR010000533.1 GCA_029884515.1 Gemmatimonadota bacterium | reverse complement strand
GACGCCCTCGCGCTCATGGAGTCCTGGACCGCGAGCGAGTCCCTCCGCAAGCACATGCTCGCCGTGGAAGGCGCGATGCTCGCCTACGCCGTGAAGTTCGGCGAGGACGAGGCCCGCTGGGGCCTCGCCGGCCTGATGCACGACTTCGACTACGAGCGCTTCCCGAACGACGCCCACGCGGCCGACCAGGAGCACCCCTCCGAGGGCGTGCGCGCACTCCGGGCCCTCGGCTACCCCGAGGACGTGCTCCAGGCGATCCTCGGCCACGCCGACTACACGGGCGTCAAGCGCGAGACGCGGATGGCCAGGACCCTGTTCGCGGTGGACGAGCTCACGGGCCTCATCACGGCCGCTGCCCTCGTGCGCCCCTCACGCAGCGTGCTCGACCTCGAGGTCTCGTCGGTGAAGAAGAAGATGAAGGACAAGGCCTTCGCCCGAGGGGTTTCCCGGGAGGACGTCATTAACGGCGCCGCCGAGCTCGGCGTCGAACTCGACGCGCACATCGCCTTCGTGATCGAGGCGATGCGCGCGCGCGCGTCCGTGCTCGGGCTGGCCGGATCCTCGGCCTGAGGCAGCGCCGACTGTCCCCCCACCGGCGCCCAACGCCCGATGACCGCCCCGCGTATGGGAGGCTGTGAGACGTGAGAGTGCGCGTTGACCGCCATCGCCCTGCCCTGGGCGAGTGCTCCTCGCCGTGCCATGACTGACCGGCCGGCGGACGAGCGGGACCTCGTGCTCGCCGCACAGCGCGGCAGGCAGGAGGCGTTCTCCGAACTGGTGCGTCGGCACCAGCGGCGGGCGTACGCCGTCGCGCGCTCGATCGTCGTGAACCATGAGGATGCGGAGGATGCGGTGCAGGAGGCGTTCCTGCATGCGTACAAGGCCATCGACCGGTTCCTGCCGGACCAGGCCTTCGGCGCATGGCTCCACAGGATCGTTGCCAACGCCGCGCTGGACGTGACGCGCCGCCGCAAGGTGCGCGACGCGGATGAACTGCCCGAGACGGTGTCGTCGCCGTTCCGGGATCCCGCCGAGGCCGGCGAGCTGCGGCAGCGGCTGCGGGAGGCACTGGAGACACTGCCCGCGCGGCAGCGTTCGGTGATCGTGCTGCACGACGTGGAAGGATTCAAGCATGCGGAGATCGGGAAGTTGTTGGACATCCCGGAAGGGACCGCCCGGTCCGATCTCCATTACGCGAGGGCCCAGCTCCGGCGGGTCCTCGGGGATGTGAGGAGTGGACTATGAGTGATGCCGAAGGGATGCGCGGACCCGCCCTGGTGCGGGACGACGAACTGACCAACCACCTGCGCGCCATCGTGGCGCCGCCGGCGGACCCGGGGTACTGGGATGCGTTCGAGCGCCGCATCATGGCGCGCATCGAGCGCGGCCAGGACGAGGGCCGCTGGTGGGTGCTCTCGCCGCGCGCGTACCAGATCGGGTTGGTCGCGGCCGGGCTCACGCTCATCCTCGCCGGCTCGGTGTACCTGCGCTCGCGCGCCGTCGAGGCGCGCATGGCCTACGAGAGCGTGATCGAGACGCCGGGCGTCGACACGCCGGTCTTCGCGCGCCGCGGTCCGCTCGATGAGCGCCGCGCGACCCTGCGCGCCGCCACGGGCCACTAGGAGCACGCCGATGACGCGGACGAAGGGGCTCGCGCTGGCGACCTACCTGGCGGCGATCGTGGCGGGTGCCGCCATCGGCGTGACGGTGGACCGCTGGGTCCTGCGCGAACAGCTCGTCCGGCAGTGGGACGACCCGCGGGCGATGCGCACGCGACTCGCCGACGAGCTCAAGCTCGACGCGGCGCAGCGCGCCGCACTCGACACCATCCTCGACACGCGCAATCGCACGTTCGACGAGATCATGGCGCCCACGCGGCCCCGCCTCGATTCCGTCAGCACCAACGCCCGTGACCAGATCCGCCAGCTACTCACTCCCGAGCAGCGGGCTGTCTATGACCAGATGCAGCGCGATCGTGAGAGCGCTCGCCGGCAGGAGAGGAAGCAATGAGGTCGTTCGTGATGGCGCTCGGCGTGGCGCTCCTCCCCGGAACCC
>JAOUHR010000532.1 GCA_029884515.1 Gemmatimonadota bacterium | reverse complement strand
GCAACACTCCCGTTGATCGTCCGGATCTTGACCGTGCGCGTCCCGGCACCGAGCGTCGCGCGGAGCGACCGGCGGTTCGCAGCCGCCGAGGCCGGCGCGCCGAACTCGCTGGAAACGGATCCGTTGGTCACGGCGAGGTCGAGTACGGCGTCCACGCCGTCCGGAAGGTAGACGTAGGCGTCCCCGTTGAGGGTCGCGGCGATCACGGAATCCGTTCCCGCGAACGATGACATCCGGATGTCCACGCTGCCGTTCTTCGTCTCGCCGCGCACCGGTCCCACCGCTGTCACGACGGTCACGTCGCCATTCATGGTGCTGGCGCGCACCGGCGCGCTCGCCGCAGCCGTGATGTCGGTGTTCACACCCTGGAGGTCGAGCGTGACGCCTGCCGGCACCTCGATCCTGAAGTGCACGCGCGCATCCGTGTCTCCCTTCGAGAAGTTGAAGCTCGAGGAGTAGTCCTCCTTGTCGCATCTCCCCTTGCCCCACACGGCGCAGATGACCGCATCGCTGCCGTCGCGCACACCGGAGAAGTGCAGCGAGGCGTCGGGGTCGCCGCGCCGCCAGGTGATGTCCGCCGTGACGCGCGCGACGCCGTCGGCCGAGGGCGCGACCTCGATCTCGCCGTTCATGTCGCGTACATGGAGCGTGGCCCCGGCGGGCAGGCTGTCCTGCCAGGCGAAGACGCCGTCCCGCGTCTGGAGCGGGCCGGCGTCGCCCATGCAGCCGATGGCCAGGATCGCCGCCACAGGGGCAGCGAGGTACGAACGGAGAACGGGTCGCATGGGAGCTCCAAGGTGGCGGACCAGCTGCCCCTACGCGACCCCGGCGATCAGAGTTTCCGGATCCGGATGCTCCCGTTCACCGTCTTGGCCCGCAGCGACGGGCCGCCCGCACCGATCTTCGCCCGGATCCTCCTGGGGTTGATCGTGCCATCGAGCGTCATCGGGAAGTCGGACGAGATCCGGCCGTT
Source organism: Gemmatimonadota bacterium (assembly GCA_029884515.1). Taxonomy (GTDB): domain Bacteria; phylum Gemmatimonadota; class Gemmatimonadetes; order Gemmatimonadales; family Gemmatimonadaceae; genus Pseudogemmatithrix. The sequence goes on along the minus strand of JAOUHR010000532.1, from coordinate 1,085 downwards.
CACCGTCGAGAGGTCGACGTCCACCGCGGAGTTGGCATCGAGCTCGATCGTGATGGAACCGTTCACCGTGCTGTATTCCACGCCGCTCGTCTTGCTGAGACTGGTTCGCACGGTGATCCCGCCATTGACCGTGCTCGCCTCCACGCGTCCCGAGGTCGAGCGGGCCTCGAGGTCGCCATTCACGGTGCGCGCCTCGATGTCGCCGCTCGTGCCCTCGATGGTCAGGTCGCCATTCACCGTCGAGGCGTCCACGCGCGCCGTGGCGGGGACCTTCACCACGAAGTGCACGGAAACGTCGTTGTTGCGGTCCCAGCGGTTGTCACGGTCGTTGTTGCCGTGGTAGCCGCTCTCGTCGCACGTCGCGCGCTCGGTGAAGAGCGCGCAGATGAGGACGTCGCCGCTCCCCGTCGCCCTGGCCTCGCTCAGCACATCGGCCGGGTCACCACGCCGCCACCGCTTCTCGGCGCTCACTTCGACGGTGCTGCCGGTACCCTGCTCGATCCGCACCTCGCCATTGACGTTGCGCAGGTAGACGGTGCGGCCGCTGCCGAGCTGCCCGGTCCAGTTGAACGACGTACGCTCCTGTGCCCGGGCCGTGGTGACGTCGGTGGTCATCAGGGCGCCGGCCACGCAGGTGGCTGCCAACAGGGTCCGCGCGAGATAGTCCGATCGGGTCATGGTCCTCACTCCTCGTTGTCACGCGCCGCCGAGCGACGGATGGTGATGTTGCCGCTGAAGGTCTCGGCCGAGATCCGCGTGCCCCCGGCGCCGAGCGTGAACTGCATCCGCCGCCCGCGCCGCCCGACACTCTCGCCGGGCTGGAGCGTGACGGGGAAGTCGCTGCTGATCCGGCCGCTGAACGTCTCCATCTCGAGGTCCGCTCCGGCGTTCGCCGGCAACGAGAAGAGGATGCTCCCCGAGTGCGAGTTGAACCGGTAGTCGCCGTCGCGCGCGAAGGCGCCATCGTACGTGACGTCGCCGGACACGGACTGGGTGCGCAGCGTCCGGACGCGGGCGTCGCGCACATCGATGGAGCCGCTCACGGACTCGGCACCGAGGTCGCCCTCGACGCCGCGGACGCGGAG
>JAOUHR010000531.1 GCA_029884515.1 Gemmatimonadota bacterium | reverse complement strand
CGCATGTCATGCGTCTGCCGGTGCGCTACTTCGACTCGACGCAGACCGGGGTGCTCGTCGCGCGCATCATGAACGACGCCGAAGGCCTGCGGAACCTCGTCGGCAGCGGCCTCGTGCAGCTGGTCGGGGGCCTGGTCACGGCGGCCATCGGCCTCGGCGTGCTGCTCTACCTGAACTGGCGCCTCACCATCGTGACGGTCGTCGTGCTCGGCCTCTTCGGCGGCGGCATGGCCTACGCCTTCAAGACGCTGCGGCCGCTCTTCCGCGAACGCGGCAAGATCAACGCCGAAGTGACGGGCCGGCTCACCGAGGCGCTCGGCGGCATCCGCGTCGTCAAGAGCTACACGGCCGAGAAGCGCGAGGAGATCGTCTTCACACGGGGCGCGCACCGGCTCTTCCGCAACATCGCCTCGACCATCACGGGTACCAGTGCCATCGGCGCCGTCTCCACCGTGATCATCGGCGCCGTCGGCGTGCTGATCCTGGTGGTGGGCGGCCGCGCGGTCGCCGCACAGACGATGACGCTGGGCGACCTCATCTCCTACATCTTCTTCGTCGGCATCGTCTCGTTCCCGGTCGTCCAGATGGCGTCGATCGGCACCCAGATCACCGAGGCCTTCGCCGGCCTGGACCGCATCCGCGAGATCTTCAGCACGCCCACCGAGGACCAGGACGACCAGAGCCGCGACAAGCTCGAGCGGATCGACGGGGACGTCGCGTTCGACCACGTCTGGTTCGAGTACCGGCCGGGGATCCCGGTGCTGCGCGACATCTCGTTCACCGCGCCCTCCGGCACGACCACTGCGCTCGTCGGCTCCAGCGGCTCGGGCAAGAGCACGCTCATCTCGCTCATCATGGCGTTCAACCGGCCGCTCCGCGGCCGCGTGCTGATCGGCGGGCAGGACCTCGCCTCGATCCGGCTCCGCGACTACCGCTCGACGCTGGGCGTGGTGCTGCAGGACAACTTCCTGTTCGACGGCACGATCGCGGAGAACATCGCGTTCTCCAAGCCGGGGGCGACGGCGGCCGAGGTGCGCGAGGCAGCCCGCATCGCGAACTGCGAGGAGTTCGTGGCCGAGTTCCCCGACGGGTACGGGACGATCGTCGGGGAGCGCGGCGTGAAGCTCTCCGGGGGCCAGCGGCAGCGGGTCGCGATCGCGCGGGCCATCCTCGCCGACCCGCAGGTGCTGATTCTCGATGAGGCCACCTCGAGCCTCGACAGCGAGAGTGAGCGGGAGATCCGCGAGGCACTCAAGGCGCTCCGCTCCGGGCGCACGACGTTCGTCATCGCCCACCGGCTCTCGACCATCCGGAGCGCGGACCAGATCCTCGTGCTGGAACAGGGAGAGATCGTCGAGCGCGGGCGGCACCGCGAGCTGATGGCGCTCAACGGCCGCTACCGGGAGCTGCACGACACGCAGCACGAGATCGAGAAGGACCTCTTCATCAACCCCGGCGAGGACTTCACGTCCGCCGGGAGCGCGGCCGGCGGCGCGACCTAGCGCCCGGGCCGGCCGCGCGCCGGCGTCCTACATCTTCTTGCCGCTCACCTTCGATCCGTCCCCGGGCATCGACCACTCGCCCTCGACGAGGTCGCCGCTGAAGGTCACGGTCATGGAGCCCATGTCGCCCGTCGGCACGGGGAAGGTCATCACCATCTTCTTGTCCGTCAGCGTCGCCGTGGAGATCGGGATCGGCGGGAAGGCCGCGCTGGAGAGCGTCCCGGTCCAGGTACCGTCGGGGAGCTTGGAGAGCTCCATCAGCACGTCCATGGCCTGCCCCTGCGCGACGAGGCCGAGGGACCACTTCCCGGTGGGATCGTAGGGCGGCGCGGGCACGGGACGCACCACCGGCGTGCCGGAGATCACCGTCGAGGTGGAGGAGGCGGTCCGGCAGCCCGCGGCAACGACTGCGACGGCCACGAGTGCGAGGGTGAAGCGAGGGAACATGGGCACGGACTCCGGTTGGGGTTCGGCGCGGATCACGCCGCTCGGAAGTGAAGATTACCCGCATTCCCGTGACCGCGACAGAGTGCGCGGGACGCCGTAGCTTTCCGCCGA
>JAOUHR010000530.1 GCA_029884515.1 Gemmatimonadota bacterium | reverse complement strand
CAGGTCCACGGGGGGGACATGCATGTCCATCGTGGAGGTGCCGTCGCGGCCGGAGGCGTAGACCACCGGGGCGTCCAGCTGCTCGTCGCTGGCCTCGAGCTCGATGAGGAGGTCGAGGACCTCGTCATGCACGCGGATGGGGTCGGCGCCGGGGCGGTCGATCTTGTTGATGCAGACGATCACGCGACGGCCCAGCGCGAGCGCCTTCCGGAGCACGAAGCGGGTCTGCGGCATCGGGCCGTCGAAGGCATCCACCACGAGGAGCACGCCGTCCACCATGCGGAGGATCCGCTCCACCTCGCCGCCGAAGTCGGAGTGGCCGGGGGTGTCCACGATGTTGAGCTTGGTGTCGCCCCAGTGGACCGAGGTGTTCTTGGCGAGGATGGTGATGCCGCGTTCGCGCTCGAGCGGGTTCGAGTCCATCACGCGCTCGGCGACCACCTGGTTCGCGCGGAAGGCCCCGGCCTGGCGGAGCATCTTGTCCACGAGGGTGGTCTTGCCGTGATCGACGTGCGCGATGATCGCGATGTTCCGGATTTGCATAGCCCTTAAGTATAATGGGCCACGGGTGGCAAAGTGGGGGTGCGGGCTCGGGCCGCGCGATGGGCCGCGCGATGGGCCGCGCGACGGGCCGCGCGACGGGCCGCGCGACGGGCCGCGCGACGGGCCGCGCGACGGGCCGCGCGACGGGCCGCGCAGGGTGATCCGCCGCCCCCGCCGCCCAAGCCCCTACCGCTCGGGCGCGGTCGCCTCGTCCGGGAAGTGCTTCGCCATGCAGTCCGGACAGATACCGTGCGAGAAGCGCGTGTCGGAGTGCGTGTGCACGTACGCCTCGAGCTCGGCCCACGCCCCCGCCCCGTCGCGCACCTGCCGGCAGTGCGAGCAGATGGGGAGGATCTTCTGGAGGGTGCGCAGCTCCGCGGTGGTGCGCATCAGCGCCTCTTGCGACTCCGTCTCGCGCGCGAGGAGCGCCTCCTCGCGCTGCTCGTACCAGCGCCAGTGCCAGGCCACCACGATCCCGACGCCATTGGCGAGGAGGAGCGCGGTGATGATGGCGGCACGTTCCACCACCGACGCGTCGCGGTGCCAGGTGAAGAGGAGCACGATCCCGTACGCGGCGATGAGCAGCGCGGGGATGAGTTGCAGCTGCCAACGCGACGGGAGGCCGGCGTAGAGCGCCACGATCATGATCGTCTCGAAGAAGTACGGCGTCAGGAGCGCGGGCGGACGGAGCAGGTGCACCGCGAGCAGGAGACCGACGATCAGGAAACCGATGACGAGCGCGATCCGGCCGAACAGGCGTTCGTCGCGGAGGCGGAGGAGGCCGTAGGCGAGCCCACCGGCGAGGGCGAGCGCGAGGACGCGGATGACGACGAGTCCCAGCAGGCGGGGGTCGTCGCGGCCGATGAGCCGCACGTCGATGGCGGCGAAGACGATGATCGGCAGGATGAAGAGCGCGGCGAGGACGGCGATGAGTCGCCGCTTGTGCTCGAAGCGGAGGGCGTCGAGCTGGGCGATGGTGTCGGCGATGGTGTCGGCGCCCGTGGTGTCGGCGCCCGTGGTGTCGGCGCCCGTGGTGTCGGCGCCCGTGGCTGCGGTCATCGGCGCGCCATGGGCTTGGCGCCGGGCTTCGCCGCTCCGGGCTTCGTGCCGCCGCCGGCCTCCCCGCCGGCCCCCGCGCCCGGAGCGATCGTGGGATCCGCCTCCACGAAGCCCGTGTCGAAACCCTTGGCCTTGAGCGCGTTCACGAAGGCGCCCTTGTCCACCGAGCGCATGTACGCCTCCTTGGGCTCCACCTGCCGCTGCTCCACGAGCTCGAGGAGCGCGTCGTTCATCGTCACCATGCCGAGCCGCTTGGAGGTCTGCATGATGCTCATGATCTGGAAGGTCTTCCCCTCGCGGATGAGGTTGGAGACCGCCGGCGTCACGAGGAGGATCTCCCAGGCGGCCACGCGGCCGCCGCCGATCTTCTTGCAGAGCACCTGCGAGATCACGCCCTTGAGCGACTCGGAGAGCATCGTGCGCACCTGCTCCTGCCGGTCGGCGGGGAACTGGTCAATAA
>JAOUHR010000529.1 GCA_029884515.1 Gemmatimonadota bacterium | reverse complement strand
GCTGGAAGCAGCCGTGCCCCTCGTGATAGAGGTGCGAGACGTGCGGGAGCGTCTCCCCCGGCACGCCGAGCGCGTTCGGCGTGCCGAAGTACCCGGTCGCCACGACGATCGCCCGCGCGTCCGTCTGGACCACGTCGCCGCCGGTGGGGCGCGAGCGGATCACGAATCCCTGGCGCCGCCTGAGGATCCCCTCGACCGGCTCGTATTGCCGCACCTGGAGCCCGAGGTGCCGCACCACGGAGCGATAGTAGGCGAGCGCATCACGCCTGGTCGGCTTCTCCGTCGCGAGGGCGAACGGCACGTCGGCGATGGCGATCTTGGACGCCGTGGAGAAGAAGGTCAGGTAGAGCGGGTAGCTGGCGATCGAGGAGACCACGCACCCGCGGTCGAACACCACGCACGGCATGCCGCCCTTCTCGATCGCCGCCGCCGCCGCGAGGCCGCAGGGCCCGGCGCCGATGACCGCCACCGGCGGCCCGTCCGAGGGCCGCGGCTTCGCACCCGAGGTGCGCTTGGCGGGGGCGCGCTTCTTGGCCGCCACTCAGAGCCCGATGATCTGGTCGCGCCGCGTGCCCACCGAGACGTACTGCGCCGGGCAGTCCACAAGCTCTTGCATCCGGTCGAGGTACGCCCGCGCCTGCCGGGGCAGCGCCGCGAGCGTCCGCGCGTCCGCCGTGGAGGCCTGCCAGCCGTCGAACCACTCGTACACCGGCTCGATCCCGTCGAGGTCCGCGATGTCGCCGGGGAACTCGGAGACCAGATCGCCCGCGATCCGGTACCCCGTGCAGAGCCCGACCTTCTCGAGCGTGTCGAGCACGTCGAGCTTGGTCACGGCGAGCCCGGTGAGCCCGTTCACGCGCACGGCGTAGCGCACCACCACGGCGTCGAACCAGCCGCAGCGGCGCGGCCGTCCGGTGGTCGCGCCGAACTCGTTGCCGAGCTTGCGCACGAGGTCGCTCATCGGCTCGTCGAACTCCGTCGGCAGCGGCCCCGAGCCCACGCGCGTGGTGTACGCCTTCACCACCCCGAGCGCGGCGTCGATCGTGCGCGGGCCGATGCCGACGCCGATCGCGGCGCCGCCCGCGGTGGTGTTCGACGACGTGACGTACGGGTAGGTGCCGTGGTCCACGTCGAGCAGCGAGCCCTGCGCGCCCTCGAGCAGCACCGCCGCGCCCTGTTTCTGCGCACGCGAGATCGCGAGCCCCACGTCCTCGGCGATGTCGAGCAGGCGCGGCGCGATCACCTCGAGCGCGCGGAGCGTGAACTTGGCGTCCGCTCGCTTGGGGCTGCCGAACCCCGAGAGGATGTGGTTCGCATGGTCGGTGCCGCGCTCCACCAGCGCCCGCAGCCGGTCGGGGTGCCGCACGTCGAGCACGCGGATCCCGCGGCGCGCCACCTTGTCCTCGTACGCGGGGCCGATCCCGCGCCCCGTGGTGCCGATCGCCTTGCTCGCCGCGCTCTCCTTGTCCACGAGCTTGTGGTAGGGCATCACGAGGTGCGCGCGATCGGAGAGGTACAGGCGCCCCGTGACATCCACGCCGTTCTTCACCAGCGCGTCCACCTCGTCGAAGACGCTCTCGGGGTCGAGCACCACGCCGTTCCCGATCGCGCAGCGCACCCCCGGATGCAGGATCCCGCTCGGCACCTGGTGGAGCACCGTCGAGACGGTCCCCACGTGCACCGTGTGGCCGGCGTTGGCACCCCCTTGGTAGCGCACCACCCAGTCCGCGCGCTCGGCGAGCACGTCCACGAGCTTCCCCTTCCCCTCGTCGCCCCACTGCGCGCCGACGACGACGATCGTGCGGGTCTTGGCGTCGAACATGGGGGAGGGCTCCGGGGAGGCGGGACGAGGATTCCCGCGGGGCGGGACGGGCGGCCACAAAAAAACGCCCCGGGTGCCGGGGCGTTGGAAGAATCTACGCAGGCGCGCGGGTGTGGGCAACGCGCCCGAAGGCGCCCGAAGGCGCCCGAAGGCGCGCGCGGCACACGGGCCCTCGTGGCGATCGGCGGCGCCGCGCCGCGCTTATTCGCCCGCGAGCGCCGCGACCATCGCGGCGCGCTCCGCGGCC
>JAOUHR010000115.1 GCA_029884515.1 Gemmatimonadota bacterium | reverse complement strand
GGCCGTGCTGCTGGTGCTCGGCGCCTTCGCGATGCTCTGGAGTGCGCGGCGGGGGAAGGTGCTCCGCTCGACGCTCACGGTGGTCGGCGGCTACCTCGTGCTCTCGGTGCTCTTCACCGCCGTGGTGCCGGCCCTCTACCAGCGCCTCGTCGTGCAGCCCAACGAACTGGCGCGCGAGACGCCGCAGATCGTCCATCACATCGCTGCCACGCGGAAGGCGTGGGGCCTCGAGCACGTGCAGTTGCGCGAGCTGGAGGGCGACCAGATGCTGAGCGCCGCGGACCTCGAGCGGAACCGCGCGACGATCGACAACGTGCGGCTCTGGGACCGCGAGCCGCTGCTGCAGACCTTCGGGCAGTTGCAGGCGATCCGCACCTACTACGAGTTCGTGGGCGTGGACGACGACCGCTACATCGTGAACGGGGCGCTGCGGCACGTGCTGCTCTCCGCGCGCGAGCTCGACGCGAGCGCCCTCCCCACGCGCACCTTCGTGAACGAGCACCTCACCTTCACGCACGGGATGGGGCTCACCATGGGCCCCTCCAACGAGGTGACCGCCGAGGGGCTGCCGGTGCTCTGGGTGAAGGACCTCCCGCCGGCGTCCACCATCGGCGTCACGGTCACGCGGCCCGAGATCTACTTCGGCGAACTGCCGACGAGCTACGTGCTGGCGCCCTCGCGGCAGCGGGAGTTCGACTATCCCTCGCGCGAGGGCGACGAGGCCATCTACTCCGCCTACGCGGGCAAGGCGGGGGTGCCGATCGACGCCTTCTGGCGCCGCGCGCTCTTCGCGATGCGGTTCCAGGCGATCAACATCCTCCTGTCGTCGGACTTCACGCCCGAGACGCGCATCATCTTCTACCAGAACGTGCGGGAGCGCGCGGCGAAGGCGCTGCCCTTCCTCACCTTCGACAGCGACGCCTACCTGGTGGTGACCGACAGCGGGCGCCTCAACTGGATCGTGGACGCCTACACCTCCACGGACCGCTACCCGTACTCGGCGCAGACGGCCGACGGCACGAACTACCTGCGCAACAGCGTGAAGGTCGTGATCGACGCATACGACGGCACCGTGCGCGCCTACATCGCCGAGCCCGACGACCCGATGGTGCGCACGCTGGCGAAGATCTATCCGGGGCTCCTGCGCCCGCTCGACGAGCTCGCCCCGGGCCTCCGCGCACACGTCCGCTATCCCGAGGCGCTCTTCGCGGCGCAGACCTCGCTCTACGCCACCTTCCACATGACCGACCCGGAGACCTTCTACCACCGGGAGGACCAGTGGCAGATCCCGGTGGCGCAGCGGGGCGGGGTGGCGAGCGGCTACCAGCGGCACATCGTGATGCGGCTCCCCGGCGAGCAGCAAACGGAGTACCTGCTGATGCGGCCCTTCACGCCGCGCCAGAAGGACAACCTCGCGGCGTGGATGGTCGCGCGGAACGACGGGGAGCACTACGGTGAGCTGATCTCGTACCGCTTCCCGCGGCAGAGCCTGGTGTACGGGCCGAGCCAGATCACGAGCCGGATCAACCAGGACACCGAGGTGTCGCGCCAGGTCTCGCTCTGGGACCAGGGCGGGAGCGAGGTGATCCGCGGGGAGCTGCTCGTGATCCCGATCGAGGCGTCCCTGCTCTACGTGCAGCCGCTCTACCTGCGGGCGTCGGGCGGCAAGATCCCCGAACTCAAGCGCGTGGTGGTGGCGCACGAGGGCCGCGTGGTGATGGAGGAGACCTTCGACCGCGCGCTCCGGACCCTCTTCGGCGACGAGGGCGGGACGAGCCGGCCCGCCGCACGCGCCGCGGCGCCGGGCGCGACCGCGGCCGGGATCGCCGCCGCCGACGCGACGGAGCGCGAGGCGCTCACCACGCAGGCGCTGCAGCACTACGACCGCGCGCGGGCCGCGCAGCGCGCGGACGACTGGGCGACGTACGGGCGCGAGATGCAGCAGCTCGGCGACGTGCTGCGGCGGCTCAGGGAGATCCGGGCGCCGCGGTAGCTGGTGGATGCCCCGAGCGAACGACGCCGCGAACCCGGATGGGTCCGCGGCGTCGTTCGCGTTCACCCAGGTGCAGGCTACATCCCCGGCCCCGCCGAGAGCTTCCGCACCAGCCGGTACATGAAGTCGAGCCCCTGGTAGAACGCCTCGGTGGAGATGTGCTCGTTCATGCCGTGCGCGTTCGGCGTGTCGTAGAACAGCCCGGACACCCCGTACACCGGGATCCCGGCGCGGCGCAGGTAGGTGCCGTCGGTCGCGCCGGTGCTCATCGTCGGCACCACCGGCATCCCCGGCCACACCTCCCTGGTGGTCTCCTCGATCGTGCGGAGGAGGTCGGGGGTGAGCGGCGAGGGCGGGCTGTCCTCCGCCTGGCCGTCCGCCGTCACCTTCACGCCGGTGTCGCCGATCGCCTTCACCAGTTGCTCGCGCACATACACCGGCGACTCGTCGGGGAGGATGCGGCAGTTCACGTTCGCCCGGGCGCGCTGCGGGAGCGCGTTGGTGGCGTGGCCGCCGCTCAGCATCGTCGCCACGCAGCTCGTGCGCATGCGCGAGTTGTTGGCGGGGTCGCGGCCGATCGTCGCGGCCGCCGCCGCGTCCTGCTCGTTCGTGACGAGCGCGCGCATCGCGGCGCCCATCTCGCCGCCCACGATCGGCGCCTGGCGGCGGAAGTACTCGCGCGTGACCTCGTTGAGGTGCACCGGGAACTGGTACGCACCGACCTTCACGAGCGCGGCAGCGAGCTGGTTGATCGCGTTGTCGGGCCGAGGCTGCGAACTGTGGCCGCCGGGATTGGTCGTCTCGAGCGCGAAGTTCTGGAACTTCTTCTCGCTCGCCTGCACGTCGTTCGAGATCCGGCGGCCGTCCTCGATCCGTCCACCGCCGCCCTCGTTGAGCGCGTACTCGGCCTGCAGCAGCTCCGGGCGGTTCTTGAGGATCCAGTCCACGCCGTTCGCGGGGCCGCCCTCCTCATCGGTGGTGAGCGCGGCGATGATGTCGCGGTCGGGCACGATGCCCTCGGCCTTCATCCGGAGGAGGATCGTGAGGTGGATCGCGCCCTCGTCCTTGTTGTCGGCCACGCCGCGGCCGAAGAACTCGCCGTCCTTCTCGATGAACGCGAAGGGGGGCAGCGTCCAGTCCTTCGGGTCGGCCTCCACCACGTCGATGTGCGAGAGGAGGAGGATCGGCTTGCGGCCCGTGTTCCGGCCGCGGAGACGCACGACGAGGTTCCCCTTCCGCGGCGCGTTCTCGATGACCACCACGTCCTCGCCCGGGAAGCCGGCGGCACGCATCACCTTCGCCATCGCCTCCGCCGCCGTCACCGTGTTGCCGACGCTGTTCGTGGTGTTGACCTCCACGAGCTCCTTGAGGAGGGCGCGGGCCTGGGTCTCCCAGCGCGAGCGCGGTGCCGTCGCCTGCGCCGCGGCCAGTGCCGGCAGGGCGAGGGCGAACGCGCACACGGCGATGGTCGCGGCGCGGGCGGCCATCGTGATCGACGTGCCGGGGCGCGGCGCGGGGAAGAGGGCGGACGACGTGTTCGAGACGGTTCGGCGCATCAGCGGGGTCGGTGGAGGGTGAGGCGCGAAGTTGCCGCGTGTGGCCGCGGAAGGCAACTTCGGCCATGCCCGACCTTCCGCGCTTCCCTCGCGCTGCGCCCCGCTTCGTGCCCCACCGCGTGCTCCGCGTCGCTCGGGCAGCCGCACTCGCCGCCGTGGCCTTCGGGGCGTGCGTTGCCGCGGCGCCGCTCGGCGCGCAGCAGCTCCCCGATACCACCTTCCGCCCTCCGGTGCCGCACCCCGCCTTCGCCTCCGGCGCAGGACCGCGGCTCTGCCTCGACGAGGCGCACCACAACTTCCACACGCTCGACAACCGCTTCCGGGCGTTCGGCGAACTCGCGCGTCGCGACGGCTACCGCGTCGCGCCGCTGAGCGCCGCGTTCAGCGCGGCGTCGCTCGGCGCCTGCGACCTGCTGGTGATCTCCAACGCCCAGTGGAACGACACGCCGTGGACGCAGTACCCGGCGCCCACGCCGAGCGCCTTCGCGGCGGACGAGATCCGCGCCGTGCGCGCCTGGGTGGAGCGGGGCGGGGCGCTGTTGCTCATCGCGGACCACATGCCGCTCGCGGGCGCGGCGAAGGATCTCGCCGCGGCCTTCGGGGCGGAGTTCACGGACGGCTTCGCGTTCAAGCGAGCGGCGCCTGGCGAGGCGATCGACGCGGGGCGCGGCGTGCCGACGCTCTTCCGCACGGCGGGGACTGCGCGGCCCGCCGACACCGCGCTCGCCGGCCCGGGTCCCGACGGCGCGCTCGCCGACCACCCGGTCACGCGCGGCCGCGACGCGAGCGAGCGCGTCACGATGGTGCGCAGCTTCACCGGCCAGGCCTTCCGCATGACCTCTCCCGGTGCGACGCCGGTGATGACGCTCCCCGCCGACTTCGTCTCGCTCGAGCCGCGCCACGCCTGGCAGTTCTCAGCCGAGACCCACGTGCGCGACGTGGGGGGCTGGCTGCAGGGCGCCACGGAGATGGTGGGCCGCGGCCGCGCCGCCTTCTTCGGCGAGGCCGCGATGTTCAGCGCGCAGGTCGCCGGCGCGGAGAAGAGCCCGATGGGGATGAACGCGCCGATGGCCGAGCAGAACCCGCGCTTCGTCCTCAACGTCCTGCACTGGCTCTCAGGGCTGCTCGGTCACTGAGGGCGGCGCGTGGCGGGCGTCGCCATGCGCATCCCGCCCGCGCGCTGCAGGTCACCCACCTGGTACAGGCGTCCGCCGCGGATCACGGTCTCGATCCGCGCGAGGTCGCCGATGCGCTCGGCGGGCTTCCCGTCCACGATGATGATGTCGGCCACCTTGCCGACGCTCACGCTGCCGTAGTCGGTGGCATCGCGCATGAACCGCGCGGCGCCGATGGTCGCGATCTGCAGCACCTCGGGCGCCGGGATGCCGGCGAGCTCGTACATCTCGAGCTCGCGGCGGAAGGTGGTGCCCGCCGAGTTGTCGGTGCCGGCGATGAGGGTGATGCCCTTCGCGTGCAGGCGGCGGATGAGGTTCAGGTACGCGCTGTCGGCGCGCTGCTGGTCGCGTGAGCCGCCCGCGCCCACGAGCGCGCCGCCGCCGCCGATCCAGAGGTTGAAGGTGCCGTCGAGCGCGGTGCCGTGGGCCCGCAGGAAGTCGAGCAGGGCGGTCATCCCCGGCGAGAAGACGTCGTAGGTGGGCGCCACGGCCGTCGCCACCTGGGAGTAGGCGCGCATGCGCGGCAGGTAGAGCGAGTCGGGGAAGAAGTTCGAGAAGAGGAAGGCGGCGTGCTGGATCTCGTCGTAGCCGAGCGTGACGGCGGCCTCGATGCTCATCCCGCGCGGGATGTGGCCGCTCAGCAGCATCCCGTGCTTCTTCGCCTCGGCGGCGATCACCGGCACGAGGTCGGGGTGCACGAGGTTGTAGAGCTTGATCTGCTTGTAGCCGAGCGCGGCGTAGCGGTCGACCAGGGCCTTCGCCTCCGCCTCGTCGCGCGCGATGGAGGCGCTGGGGCCGGCCCAGGCGAGCGGCCCCTCGATGAAGCCGGCCAGGATCACGCGCGGCGAGGCCAGCTTGCCCGCGCGCTCGCGGTCGCGCTGGGAGACCGCGACGTCGGTGTCGCTCGCGAGGTCGCGCACCGTGGTGAGGCCGTTGGCGAGCTGGATCAGGCTGAGCGCACCCTCGTTGGCGACCTGCAGGTGCGTGTGCATGTCCCACATCCCCGGCATCACCGTCTTGCCGGTGGCGTCGATCACGGTCGCGCCGGCGGGGACCGCCACGGCGTCGGTGGCGCCGACCGCGACCACCCGGTCGCCGCGCACGACGATCGTCTGGCCCGGCCGCACGACGCCGGCCTCGCTGTCGAAGAGGTCGCCGTTGCGGATCACGATCGTGCCGTTGGTCCGCGTGACGACCTCCCTGGCGACCGCCTCGGCGCGCGCATCGCGCCACCGGAGCTCGATCGCGCGCATCGTGGGGAGGAGTGGCTCGCTCCCGCTGCGCACGGTGATGAACCAATTGGCGTCGGTGGCGAGGAGCCCGCCTCGCTCATCGAGCCAGACGCCGGACGGGTTGTTGAGTGCGCCGCGGTAGACCATCACGAACCGCGCGCGCTGGCGGAGTGCGCCGGCGCGCAGCGTGGTGTCGGCGATGACCTCGGCGCGCGCGGTGCCGCCGCCGGAGAGGGGGGCCGTGCGGTCTCGCTGCGCGAGCAGGTGCCGCGCGAGGGCTGCCGCCTCCCACGGCGTGCCGCCGCGCAGCCCGACGTACATGCCCGCGGTGCGCGCCGAGGTCGCCGGAGCGCCGGTGCCCATCGAAAGGCGCACGGAATCGCCGGCGATCTCGAACCGTTCGGTGACGTC
>JAOUHR010000528.1 GCA_029884515.1 Gemmatimonadota bacterium | reverse complement strand
GGCCGCGGCAAGCGTGCAGGGAGGACCGCAGTACGTCGCGGGCGAGGTCCTCGTGCGGTTCCGCGCGGGCGTCACCGCCACGTCGCGGGCCGCGGCACACGCGGCCGCGAACGCGAACGTCGCCGAGCGCATCCTCACGGCGCGCATGCGCGCCGGTGGTGACGCGGAGGGCATCACCCTGCTGCGCACGGCGATGGCCGTGCCCGCCGCCGTCCAGGCACTCCGCGGCAATCCGGACGTCGAATACGCCGAACCCAACTACATCTACCAGCACAACGCGATCTCGAACGACACCTATTTCACGAACGGATCGCTCTGGGGCATGTACGGCACCTCCTCCTCCCCGGCCAACACCTACGGAAGCCAGGCGGCGGTCGCGTGGGCGGGCGGCAGGACGAACTGCGGCTCGGTGTACGTCGGCATCATCGACGAAGGCTACATGTACATGCACGAGGACCTCGCCGCGAACGCGGGCACCAACCCCGGCGAGATCGCCGGCAACGGCATCGACGACGACGGCAACGGGTACGTTGACGACGTGAACGGCTGGGACTTCGACGGCAACAACAACGGCGTGTTCGACGGCACCGGCGACGACCACGGCACGCACGTGGCGGGCACGATCGGCGGCGCGGGGGGGAACGGCAAGGGCGTGGCCGGGATGTGCTGGAGCGTCAAGCTGCTGGACGCCAAGTTCCTCGGGCGCCGGGGCGGCACCACCGCCAACGCGATCAAGGCGGTGGACTACTTCACCGACCTCAAGATCCGCCACGGCCTCAACCTGGTCGCCACCAGCAACTCGTGGGGCGGTGGCGGCTTCTCGCAGGGGTTGCAGGACGCGATCGAGCGGGCGAACGCGGCAGGCATCCTGTTCGTCGCCGCGGCGGGGAACAGCACGTACGACTGCGACACGAGCACGGCATGTTACCCGGCCGAGTACCCGAACGCGAACGTCCTCACCGTGGCCTCGATCACCAGCACCGGCGCCATCAGTTCGTTCTCGAACTTCGGCGCATCCACGGTGGACATCGGCGCACCGGGGAGCGGGATCTGGTCGTCGATCCCCGCCAGCTCGAAGGGCAAGGTCATCTCGAGCTACGCGAGCTACAGCGGCACCTCGATGGCCACACCGCACGTGAGCGGAGCGGCAGCGCTGTACGCCGCGTACCACCCCGGTTCCACGGCGGCGCAGATCAAGGCGGCGATCATGAACAGCGCGATCCCGACGCCGTCGCTGGCCGGCAAGACCGTCACCGGCGGCCGACTGAACGTCAGCGGGTTCTGATGCGCTGAGGCGCTGGGAATCGATCGGGGCCCCCGTGGCGACTTCGCACGGGGGCCCCGATCCGTTCCACCTCACGCACCCTCAGGGCCGCGGCGGCAGCGGCGTGGTCCCGTAGGAGACGACCCGACGCGCCTTCATGTCGTACACGTCGCCCGCGCCGAGCACGAACCACGACTTCTCCCACGGCTGCGTCACCCGCGTGTTGTCGTGGATCGCCACCTTCCACCGCCCGATCACCTCGAACCGGTCGCCGTCCACGACGATCGCCGTGCCCTCGGAGATGCCGATGCCCAGGAGGTTCGGGTACTTCGCGATCACCGGGATGAGGTCGTCCCAGCGGTTGCGCGTGTTGATGTGCTGGTCGATCGCGGAGCCCCGCAGGAAGGCGAAGCCGTTCTGGTGGTTCGGCTCGTCGGTCATCATGATCTGCGCACCGGCGGTCGCACCGCGCACGAGGTAGTCGCCCTGGATCGTCGCGCCGGCCGAGGAGCCGCCGATCACGCCGCCGCGCCTGAGCACGTCCTGGAAGGCCGCGAGCGTGCGCGTGCCCGCGTAGGAGTCCACGATGTTCCACTGCCGCCCGCCCACGAACCAGACGGCGTTCGCGTCCTTCAGCATCGCGGCGAAGGCCTCGGTGTCGGCGACCTTGGGGTCGTGCGTGTGCAGCATGTGCACGTTCGTCAGCCCGTACACCTTGAAGGGCGCCACCACCTCGGCCTCGTCATAGACGATCGGCGTGCCGTCGGCACGACGGTTGCCGCCCGCGGTGGGGACGATGACGAACT
>JAOUHR010000114.1 GCA_029884515.1 Gemmatimonadota bacterium | reverse complement strand
CGATAAGCAGGAGGGTGAGGAGCAGTAGCCCTCCCGCCCTGACTACCGTCTACCATCCACCGTCTACCGTCTCCCCCCAATGTGGACCCTGCATTGCTCCGTCTGCCCCTACGTCCAGCCCAACGGCGCCCAGCTCGCGTCCGTCTGTCCGGACTGCGGCCAGCCCCTCATGGTGCACTACGCCGCGAAGGTACCGCGTGAGAACGTCACGGGCGCGACCAGTCTCTGGCGCTATGGAGCTGCGCTCCCGCTCCAGGCCGGCGAGGCCGCCGTGACGCTCGGCGAGGGGATGACGCCGATGATCGAGCTGCCGCACCTCGCCAAGGCGATCGGCGTGCGAAGGCTCTGGGTGAAGGACGAGGGGATCAACCCCACCGCGAGCTTCAAGGCGCGCGGCCTCATGATGGCGGTGACGCGCGCGAAGGCGCTCAAGCTCCCTGGCGTCTGTGTGCCCACGGCGGGCAACGCCGGCATCGCGCTCGCGGCCTACGCGGCGGCGGCGCAGATGCCCTGCCGCATCTACGCGCCGGAGACCACGCCGCCGCCGATCATCGGATCCATCCGCGCCTTCGGTGCGCAGCTCGAGCTCGTGCAGGGGCACATCGGCGACGCGGGCAAGGCAACGATGGCATTCGCGAAGGAGAGCGGCTTCTTCAACGTCGCCACCCTGCGCGAGCCCTACCGCGTGGAAGGAATGAAGACGATGGGGTACGAGGTGGCCGAACAGCTCGGCTGGCGCCTGCCGGACGCGATCGTGTACCCCACGGGCGGCGGCGAAGGCACGGTCGGCATCTGGAAGGCGATGGGCGAGATGCTCGACTGGGGCTGGCTCCCCGCCGGCACCAAGAAGCCGAAGATGTACATCGCGCAGGCCGCGGGGTGCGCGCCGCTCGTGCGCGCGTTCAAGGCCGGCGAGGAGAAGGCGACGCCGTGGGAGAACCCGGTGACGCACGCGAGCGGGCTGCGCGTGCCGGGCCCGCTGGGCGACCGGCTCACGCTCCGCGCGCTGCGCGCCAGCGGTGGCGGCGCCGAGGACGTGACGGAAGAGGCGATCCGGAGCGGGACCCTGCTGCTCGCGTCCAAGAGCGGGATCGACGCGGCGCCGGAGGGCGGCGCGGCGCTCGAGGCTGCGCGCCAGCTCGTGGCCACCGGGCGGATGGATACGAGGGCGGAGGTGGTGGTGTTCAACACCGGCTCGGGCGCGAGCTACCGATGGTGACGGGCCGGTCGGGCCGTTCAACGAGCCGCCCCTGGCCGACCGACGGCGCGCGGTAGATTCCCCTCGTGCGCATCGCGATCCTCGACCCCTTTTCCGGAATCTCGGGAGACATGTTCCTCGGCGCCCTCCTGGACGCCGGGCTCGAAGAAGCGTTCCTCTCCACGCTCCCCGCGACGCTCGGCATCGAGGGTGTGACGGTGCGGATCTCGACGGTGTCGCGCGGCGAGATCGCCTGCCGAAAGGTGGATTTCGGCATTCCGCCGCAGCCGCATGGGCGGCACCTGAAGCACATCCGTGCGATCGTCGAGGCCACGCCCGCCCCGGATGCCGTCAAGGCGAAGGCGATCGCGGCCTTCACGCTCATCACCGAGTGCGAAGCGGCGATCCACGGCACCACGGTGGAGAAGGTGCACCTGCACGAGGTCGGCAGCGTCGACGCGATCCTCGACATCGTGGGCGCCATCTGGGGGCTTGAGAAGCTCGGGGTGGAGCGTGTGTTCTGCGGGACGATCCCACTCGGCGACGGCTTCGTGGACACGGCGCACGGACGAATGGCGGTGCCGACGGCGGCGACGCTGCGCCTCCTCGAAGGGTTGCCGGTGCGACCCGGGCCGGAGGGGTCGGGTGAGCTGGTGACCCCCACGGGAGCGGCCCTCGTGCGCGTGCTGAGTGTGGGCGCGCCGCCCGGGGAGTACGTTCCGCGATCCAGTGGGTTCGGCGCGGGCACGAAGGAGTTCACGGACCGGGCGAATGCGCTCCGGATCGTGATCGCGGACGCGGGCCCGGGGACGGCGGGCGCCGGCCGACCCGTACCCGGGGCCTCTGGACCCGGTGCTGCAGGCACCGGAACCGTGGAACAACTGGTGCTCCTCGCCTGCGACCTCGACGACATCACCGGCGAACTGCTCGCTGGCGTGACCGACCGCCTGCGCGATGCGGGGGCGCTGGACGTGGTGCTGCTGCACACGACGATGAAGAAGGGACGCCCGGGCACGCGAATCGAGGTCCTCTGCACGCCCGCGGAGGCTCCGGCGCTGGAGGACCTCCTGCTCCGGGAGAGCACGACCATCGGGGTGCGGCGCAGCACCGTGGTGCGGCGCGCCCTGCCGCGGACACATCGCGAGGTGAGCGTGTTCGGACAGCCGGTCGGCCTCAAGGTGGTGACCCTTCCGGACGGCTCCACGCGCGCGAAGCCCGAGTTCGACGACGTGGCGCGCGCCGCCCGTGCGACGGGGCGTCCGATGTCGGAGATCAGCGAGACTGCGCGGCGCACGGAGTAGTGCGCCTCGGAGCACAGTGAGCAGGGAGGGGAAGATCGTGCGGAAGTCCCTGTCGTTCCTTGCTTTCCGGACTCTCGCTTGATAACTTGATTGAGCCGCCAACCGCGGCTTTTTTTGTCCTCGCTCTCTCCGTCCGCACCCTGCCGCCTTCCGATGGTCCGCGTCCTCCGCGTCCAGCCTGAGAGCATCGCCTCCGAACTCGGGATCGTCCCGGGCACGGAGCTGATCGCCGTGGACGGCCGCGCCCTCGACGATTTCCTCGACTGGGAGTTCCTCACCGCGGACGATGCCTTCGAACTGGAGGCCAGGCTCCCCGACGGGGAGCACGTCCTGTTCGAGATCGAGCGGGACGGCGCCGACCCGATGGGCGTGGAGCTCGAACCGCCGAACGTGCGACGCTGCGCGAATCGCTGCGAGTTCTGCTTCATCGAGGGCCTGCCCAAGGGCCTGCGGAAGCCGCTCTACATCCGCGACGACGACTACCGGCTCTCGTTCGCGTACGGGAACTTCGCGACGCTCTCGAACCTGAAGGAGCGCGATTTCGCGCGGATCCTCGAGTACCGGCTCTCACCGCTCTACGTCTCGGTGCACGCGACGCCGTGGGAGGCGCGGAAGAAGCTCCTCAACAACCCGCGCGTGCCGAACATCCTCGAGCAGCTCATGCGGCTCACCGAGGGGGGCATCCAGTTCCACGGCCAGATGGTGGTGGTGCCGGGGCTCAACGACGGCGATGTGCTCGAGGAGTCGATGCGCGACCTCTACGCCTTCGACGACGCCTGCCTCTCCGTGGCGCTCGTTCCCGTGGGACTCACCCAGTTCTCCCACATCTACACGGGTGCCTCGATGGACCAGGCGAACGCGGGGCGGATCCTCGATACGGTCGAGCGCTGGGCGGGGCGTGCCGAGCGCGAGCGTGGGGAGCCGTGGGTCTACGGCTCGGACGAGCTCTACCTCCTCGCCCGCCGCGAGCTGCCGCCCACGGCGCACTACCGGGACTTCGCGCAGATCGAGAACGGCGTGGGCGCGGTGCGCTCCTTGCGCGACCGCCTGCACACGGGCCTCGACCGGTTGCCGCGCCTCGATGGCCGACGCATCGGCGTCGTGACCGGCTCGGCGATGGCCGCGCTCATGCCCGACCTCATCGCACAGCTCACCGCCGCGACCGGCGCCACCTTCGACGTGATCCCCGCCGTGAACTCCCTCTTCGGCCCCACGGTGACCACCGCCGGCCTCCTCGTCGGCGCGGACATCACGCGCGCACTCGAGGGACGCGCCGACCTCGACCTCGCACTGATCCCGGCGGAGACGATCAACGAGTCGGGTATCTTCCTCGACGACGCGACCTTCGTCGCGGTGCGCGAGTCGCTGCCGATGCCGGTCTATGCCTCGTACGACTTCATCGACGTGCTCGAGCAGGAAGGCGCGGCGCGACTGGCTGGCGTGGCCAGCGGGGCGGGGCGATGAGCGACATCCCGGTCGTCGCGCTCGTCGGGCGCCCGAACGTCGGCAAGTCGGCGCTCTTCAACCGGCTCATCGGCGACGACGCCGCGATCGTGAGCGAGGAGGCGGGCACGACGCGAGACCGGCACTTCGCGCTTGCACAGTGGAACGGCCGCGACTTCTGGCTCGTGGACACCGGCGGCCTCATCGAGGACTCCGACCTCCCGATGGACGTCGCGATCAAGCGCCAGGTGAAGGAGGCGATCGCTGAGGCCGACCTCATGCTGCTCGTCGCCGACGCGAAGGCGGGGCTGCATCCGAGCGACGCGCGGCTCGTGGACCTCCTGCGCAATTCGCAGAAACCCTGGATCCTCGTCGCCAACAAGGTGGACGACCCCAAGAGCACCGACTACTTCGAGTTCTTCAATCTCGGGGCAGGGGACCCCATGCCGGTCTCCGCGGTCAACGGCAAGAATTCCGGCGACCTGCTCGACGCCGTGGTGAGGCGCCTGCCGCCGAGCGAGGGCGACGGCAAGTCCGACGCGCTGCGCATCGCGGTGGTCGGCCGGCCGAACGTGGGCAAGTCGTCGTTCATCAACAAGCTCCTCGGCGAGGAGCGGCTCGTGGTCTCAGAGATCTCGGGTACCACGCGCGACTCGATTGACACGCCGTACATGTTCCACGGCCGCGAGTTCATCTTCATCGACACGGCTGGCCTGCGCCGCCAGTCGAAGATCGACGACGGGATCGAGTTCTACTCCTCGCTGCGCACGCGCCGCGCGATTGACCGCTCCGACATCTGCCTGTTGATGATCGACGCCACCGAAGGGCTGCACAACCAGGACCTGAAGATCGCGACACTCGCCTGGGAGGCCGGCCGCGGGCTCGTGATCCTCGTGAACAAGTGGGACCTCAAGGACAAGGACGACAAGACGTCGGCCAAGTTCGAGAAGGAGTGTGCGGAGAAGGCGCCCTACCTCAGGTTCGTCCCCTTCCTCTTCACCTCCGCGCTCACCGGGCAGCGGGTGAACAAGGTGCTCGACGTGATCCTCGAGGTGGAAGCGGAGCGCGCCAAGCGCATCGCCACCTCGGACGTGAACGAAGCGCTTGGTGAGCTGCTCGCGCGACGCCAGCCCCCGCAGGCGGCCGGGCGCGAGGTGAAGCTCAACTACGCCACGCAGGTGGAGACCGCCCCGCCGGCGATCGCCGTGTTCGGCAACCACCCGGAACTCGTGCAGGAGCACTACGTGCGCTACCTGCACAACGGCTTCCGCGAGAAGTGGGGATTCCACGGCAACCCGCTGCGCATCCTGATGCGGCGCAAGAGCGTGAGGGACTGAGATGCCCTCCGCGCTGGCCGTCGTGCTCGCGTATGTCATCGGGTCGATCCCGACCGCGTACCTCGCGGGACGGTGGCTCAAGGGGGTGGACCTGCGCACCGTCGGGTCGGGGAACCTCGGTGCCACGAACGTGCACCGGAACCTCGGGGTCCGTGCGGCGGTCGTGGTGCTCGTCCTCGACTTCCTCAAGGGCGGGCTGCCGGCGGCGCTGCTGCCGCGGTTCTTCCACGCGGACGTCGGCGGGGGTGCGAACACGACGCTCTGGCTGGGCCTCGCCTGCGGCGTCGCCGCGATCGCGGGGCACGCCAAGCCGGTGTTCCTGCTGTGGCGCGGCGGCGGGAAGGGGGTCGCCACGGCGGCCGGCGTCTTCGCGGCCCTCGCGCCCACGGCCTTCGGCGTGGCGTTCGCCTCGTTCGCGGTCACCTTCGCGCTCACGCGGATCGTCTCGGCGGCCTCGATCAGCGCCGCGATCGCGATGCCGGTGGGGATGGCGCTCACCGCCGGTGCGCGGTCCCCGCTCTTCATCGTGAGCGTGGTGGTCAGCGCTTTCGTACTTTGGGCGCATCGGTCGAACATGGCGCGTCTGCGGCAGGGCACCGAGCCGCGGTTCGGCGCGCGGACCACGGAGGGCTCGCGATGAGATGCGCGGTGGTGGGAGCAGGGGCGTGGGGCACGGCGCTGGCCAACCTGCTGGCGGAGAACGAGCACGAGGTGATGCTCTGGGCGTACGAGCCCGACGTCGCTGAATCGGTGAACAAGGAGAACGAGAACCGCCGGTTCCTCGACGGCGTCTCGCTGCACACGGCGCTCAAGGCGACGTCGGTGCTCGAGACCGCATGCAGCGGCGCGGAACTCGTGGTGTTCGCGCCGCCCTCGCACGTGCTGCGCAAGGTCGCGGGCGACGCCGCGCGGTGGATCCCGGCGGGAGCGACCCTCGTGGTCGCCACGAAGGGCATCGAGCGCGAGCGGCTCGCCCTGATGACCGACGTGGTCGCGCAGGAGGTGCGCGAGCGGCCGGTCGTCGCGCTCTCCGGGCCGAGCTTCGCGCTCGAGGTCGCGCACCACCTCCCGACGGCGATCGTCGCGGCCTCCACCG
>JAOUHR010000527.1 GCA_029884515.1 Gemmatimonadota bacterium | reverse complement strand
AACCGCAGAAGAAGACCGGCCGCAACGTCGCCATCGGCGTCGGGGCGGCCGCCGTCATCATCCTCACGGTGGCGCTCTCGCGGCTCGACCCGGCGGCCCCCACGGTGCAGCGCGTGGCGATCCTGATCGACTCGGTGCGCCAGGGCGACGTGGTGCGCGAGGTCCGTGGTCCCGGCACGCTGGTGCCCGAACAGATCCGCTGGATCACCGCGCAGGCCTCGGCACGCGTGGAGCGCAAGGGCGTGGAGTCCGGCGCCAGGGTGAACGCGGGCCAGGTGCTCCTCGAGATGTCGAATCCCGACCTGCAGATCCAGACCATGCAGGCGGAGCAGCAGGTGCGGCAGGCGCAGATCGAGCTGCTCAACCTGAAGACCAACCTCCGCTCGGCGATCCTCACGCAGGAGGGGATCGTCGCCCAGACGCGCACGCAGTACGTGAGCGCCACGCAGGAGGCGCAGGCGGCGGACTCGCTGGTGAAGCTCAAGCTGATCTCCCCGTTCGAGCTCGCCAACAAGCGCGCGTCGGCGGAGGAAGCCACCACGCGGCTCCGCGTGGAGCAGGAGCGGCTGCAGCTGCAGCGGGCGGCCATCGATTCGCAGATCTCCACCCAGAGCGCGCAGGTGGAGCAGCTGGAGAGGATCGCCGACCGCCAGCGCAACCGGCTCGGGTCGTTGATCGTGCGCGCGCCGGAGGGCGGCGTGCTGCAGGACCTCACGCTCGAGCTCGGCCAGTGGGTCCCCGAGGGCACCACACTCGCGAAGGTGGTGCAGCCCGGGAAGCTCAAGGCCGTGCTGCGGATCCCGGAGTCGCAGGCCAAGGACGTGGTGATCGGCCAGAAGGCGATGGTGGACACCCGCAACGGCATCGTGCCGGGGCACGTGGGGCGCAAGGATCCGGCGGCGATCCAGGGGACGGTGACCGTGGACGTCTATCTCGACGGCGCCCTGCCGCCCGGCGCGGTGCCCGACCTCTCGGTGGACGGCACCATCCAGATCGAGCGCCTCACGAACGTGCTGCACACCGGGCGCCCCGCGTTCGGCGCGAGCACGGGGCGCGTGGGACTCTTCAAGCTCGTGGACGGCGGGAGCGCCGCCATCCGCGTGCCGGTCGAGTTGGGCCGGAGTTCGGTGAACACGATCGAGATCCTGAGTGGGCTCAAGGTCGGGGACCAGGTGATCCTCTCCGACATGACGCAGTACGCCGCGGCGGACCGCGTGCGGATCAAGTAGCGACGGGCGGTCTCCCGCCGGATCACGCATCACCCTTTCGAGCTTCCATCACTCCCGGAGCCACGATGACGACGAACGGCAAGCCCCTCATCCGGATGCAGGGGATCAAGAAGGTCTTCTACACGGACGAGGTGGAGACCCACGCGCTCGAGGACATCGACTTCGAGATCAAGCAGGGCGAGTACGTCGCGATCTCGGGGCCGTCGGGCTGCGGCAAGACGACGCTCCTCTCGATCCTCGGGCTGCTCGACACGCCGAGCGCCGGCGAGTACGAGCTCGACGGCCAGCCCGTCGCGCGGCTCACGCCGATCGAGCGGGCCCGCGTGCGCAACCGGCAGATCGGGTTCATCTTCCAGGCCTTCAACCTGATCGGCGACCTCACCGTGTTCGAGAACGTCGAGCTCCCGCTCACGTACCGCGACATGCCGGCGGCCGAGCGTCGCGAGCGGGTGAACAAGGCGCTCGATCGGGTGGGGATGACGCACCGGGCGAAGCACTACCCCACGCAGCTCTCCGGCGGCCAGCAGCAGCGTGTGGCGGTCGCGCGCGCGGTGGCGGGCGACCCGGCGATCCTCCTCGCCGACGAGCCGACGGGGAACCTCGATTCCAGGAACGGCGAGGCGGTGATGGAGCTGCTCCGCGAGCTCAACAAGAACGGCTCGACCATCTGCATGGTGACGCACGATTCGCGCTACGCGCAGCATGCGGACCGCGAGGTGCACCTGTTCGACGGACGCGTGGTGGCCGCGGGCGAGTTGGCCGGCGTGTCGTGACCGTGGCGTAGGCCGCGCACAGGGGCCAAGTTACGGGGTGGCGTGCCGATGGCGGCGCGCCACCCCTTCTCT
>JAOUHR010000113.1 GCA_029884515.1 Gemmatimonadota bacterium | reverse complement strand
AGGTGCGGCTCCGGGCGAGTCAGCAGACGCCGATGCGCTACCTCGTGGACGCGGGCCGGGTGTGCGACGCCCTGGGTGTCCGCAAGTCGTTCGAGGTCCAGCTGCGCGTCGGCGCGGAGTGAGTCCACATGGTCAGCCGCGGCTTCCTCATCCGCTTCATCGACATCGGCCTGATCGCGATGTTCGGGTTCATCCAGATCAGCGACATCGAGAGCCTGGCCCAGGTGGAGCTGCAGGCCGCGGCCCCGGCGGCGACGGGGCCGCAGCCTGCCGGTCGCCCGACCGCGATGGTCGTGGTGACGGTCTCGCCCGAGGGTCGCTTCGCGGTCAGCGACGCGGCCACCGGAGCGATGCTCGCCGAGGCGCTCCCGACGACGGCGCTCCTCACGGCCGCGCTGCGGACCGCACGCGATGAGCGCGTCACGGCAGGCCGCGAGATGATCGTCCTCATCCGGCCGCACGAGGCGTCGGTCGTGCAGCGCACGGTGGACGTGATGGACGCCTGTGACCGGCTCGCAGTGCGGAAGAGCCTCGAGACGGACCTCCGCCTGCAGGCGCGGCCGTGAACGCGGCGAGGCGCGGACCATGATCATCCCCAAGGCGCGTTCGGACCGGGGGCGCCAGCGTTCGATCTCGCTCGCCGGGACGTCGATGTTCATGCTGGGGCTCTACGCGGTCATGGCGGCCGTGCCGCTGCCGTCGTTCGGGTCGAGCAACGCGATGGTGCGGACACTCGACCCGCTCTTCGTGGAGCGGTTCAGCGCGCCGCCGCCGCTCGACCTGGCGCGTGACGAGGACAGGGACGAGGCGCCGCAAAAGGAGCCGACGGAGGCCGCGGCAGCCGATGAGGAGGTCGGATCCGCGCTCGGGGAGCTCTCACGGAAGTTCGGTCCGTCGGCGCTCGGGCCGGTCGCGGCCACCAGCGCGGCGACCGTCGGAGTGCCGATCGACGCGCGGCGCGATGCCGGCCTGCCGAGTCCGGTGGCGGGCAGGGAGGAGGAGCGATTCGCCGACCTGTTCGGCGGCGCGGCCACGTTGCCGCCGCGGGCGCGAGACCGAACGGAGCCGAGCGGAACGGTGCGCGGTGCGCTGGAATCGGTGACCCGGATCCGGACCTCGGACTCGCTCGCGTCACGTGTGCCGATCCGCGCCGCCGAGGCGGAGGGTCGCGTGGAGGTCTCGGCGGGACGCGCGAAGCGGGGCCCTCCCGCGTCCGACGTGGTGATCCGGGCGTACGAGCCGGCCCGATTCAACACCGTCGCCGTCGACCGGCTCGCGGATTGGCTGCGCGCGCACGCGGGCGAGCTGCCCGTCGGCGTCCGCGTCCACCTGCGGCAGCAGCCGTCGAACCTGACGGCCGTGGTGCCGATCGTCTCGGGTGGCCGGTCGCTCGAGTTGTACCTCATGTACAACCCGAGCCTGCGCGAGCTGCATGTGGTGCTCGTGGAGGGTGATCGGTCGGTCTACCTCGTCGATCGCGGGTTGCAGGAGCAGAGCCGCTCGCTGCGGGAGGGCACGGTGCGGCGCATCGACGGGGAGATCGTCGCGGTGAACTCGGTGGCGGCGGCGGCGGGGAGCGACCGGGCTCGGGAGTTCTACAGCATCTTCCTCTCGTGGTGGGACGTGGCGAGGAGCGATGCCGGGCGCTGACCGCGATCACCGTCCGGCGTGCGGCGCCGCGCGCGGCGAGGGCGCGGGCCTGCTCCGCCTGATCATCGCCGCCTGCGCGGCCGCCTGCGCGGCACCGCCGGCACCGGTGCGGAGCGTCCCGGAGCCCGTTCCGGCCGTCGCTCCGATCGTCGTGCCCGCGGGCGTGGACAGCGCGGTCGCGGTGCGAGCCGACTCGGTCGCGCAGCTGTCGTTCGTGAGCCTCGCCGAGCAGGAGCGCGCCGTCGAGCTGCAGCGGACCGGGCAGGCGTTGGTGACGCGCACCGACTCGCTCTGGGCCGCATTCGCGCGCTCGAGGGACTCCACGCGATCGGTCGCGCCCGGAGACTCGGTGCGGGCGCGCGAGGCCGCGCTCGCGGGAGGAAGGACCCTCGTGGCGCTCGACCGGGAGCTCCGTCGCCCGGAGGTCGCGACGAGCGAGCTCGCGGCCCGATCGGCGGTGCTGCTCGATTCCGCGCAGCACGCGCTCGAGGACGCCTTCCGGCTCGATCCGTTCGACCCCCGCACCCGGCTCTGGCTCGCGCAGGTCTACGAACTCCAGGCGCGCCGCGCGGGGCAGGCGGCGGCGTACCAACGGGCGATCGACGAACTCGAGAAGCTCGCCGCGCTCACGCCCGACCAGCACGGCGTCTTCGCGATGCTCGCGAACGACCACTATCAGTTGGGCCAATGGCGGCCGGCCGCGCGGAACTACCGCGAGGCGGCGCGCGTGCATCTCGCCACGTACGACCTCGCCGCAGACGCCGAGGCGGCGCCCGATTCGACGCTGCTGCACGGCTACGCGCGCGCCGAGGCCGACATGTGGGTGCGCCTGCGCGACGCCGCGGAGGCGCGGACGGCCTACGCGCGCGCGCTCGGCTACGCCCGCATGGCCGCCGAGTCGAGCTACGTGCGGGGCGAGCTCGACTGGATCGCCTGGGACGGAGGCCGGATCGAGTCCAGCGCGATGCGCGATTCGCTCGTCGACGTGGAGCGACGCGGGGAACTCGGCGGCGCCCGCGAGGGATACCGGCGCCTGCGCTCGCTCGTGACGGCGCCACGCGCGATCGACGAAGTCGACTGGAGGCTCGCGATCGTGGAGTACGCCATGGGAGACGGCGACACGGCCGCGGTCCGCCTCCGTGAGCTGGTCGGCCGGACGGCGCGCGATTCCACGGGCGCGGCGGAGGATTCGATCGGGGCGCGCTACCTCGCGGACTACGCCACCCTCTGCCTCAACCTCGGGCGCTCCGCGCTTCGCGAGCGCCGGGACAACCGCACCGCCCTCAAGTACTTCGAGCAGGCGGCCCAGGTCGTCTGGAGCGGCCAGGCGGTGGCGTTCCTCGAGATCGCGACGCTGCTGCAGGGCAACGTGGCGCTCGCGCTCCGGAGTGCCGAGCAGGCGCTCGCGCGCGAGGCATCGCTCACGCCGGAGCAACGGAAATCGCTCTATCGATTGCTGATGGGACTCCATCGTCGCGCCGGCGACTTCGAGAAGGCCAGGCGCTTCCGCGACGCACTACTCGCTCCACGAGGCGCCTGATCCCATGCGACCATCGATCGTCACCGCTGCGGGCATCGCGCTCGCGGGTCTCCTCGCGCTCGACGCGGACGCGCAGGCCGCTCCCGCGGGCAGGCCGCCCGTCGGGTACTCGCAGGTCACGCGTCCGGTCGTGCAGGTCACCGATCCGGCGCTCATCAAGTTCCTGCTGTTCGAGCTCTTCATCGAGCCGTTGCGCCCGCCGACGCGGCTGCAACTGATCGACGTCACGCTCAACGGCTACGGGCCGGACGACGTGATCATCGTCTTCCCGTCGATGGAGGTGTACCAGGTCCCGGAGGCCGTGCCCGATTCGGTGCAGCGCCTCATGGGGACGTGGGCACCGGAGGTCGAGTTCCGGCTCGACGCCGGCAACCTGCCGTCCGACGCGCTGCTCGCCCTGATCACCTCGGCGACCGACTCCGCCAAACGCGCCGAGAACGCGATCCTCTACGACGTGGTCCAGGCCGTCGAGCGCAACTATCGCGACATCCCCGTCGGCATGCTCTTCGAGCGCGACTCGGTGGGGTTCACCTTCCAGCTCTGGGACTACAACCGTCCGGCGATGACCTTCCGCCCGAGGCCGACATTCGTCTCGGACTCGGCCGTGACCTCCGTGATCTCGTTGCTCAAGGACGTCGGCTACGTGCCGGAGCGCGGGGGCGCGGAGGCGCGCGCCGCGGGTCGGATGGTCTCGGTCGACCGGGCCCTGGCGGGGATCCGCACGTTCCCCGACGAGCCGTTGCGCCAGCTCGCGGCCCGCACGCTGGTCGTGGGATCGTTCGACCTCGACCGCTCCGGCGCCATCGACGCCGCGCGCGAGGTCGACGCGATCCCGTGCGAGGTGTGGGTGGCGCTCGACGGCACCTTCTCCGGCGGCCTGGCGCAGTTCGGATTCGCCGACCCCGCGGGGGCGTACTCCGGCAACATGGTGTTCGGCATCTCCGAGTCGGTCCGGGCTCCGGCGAGCCGGCGCGCCGAGAGCTGTCTCGCGGGTGACCTCACGCCCTCGCCGAGCGCGAGCGGCGGTCCCCCGGCCGCGCCGCGGGTGGTGTCGCTTCCGCCGGAGGTGAATGCGTTCCTCGCGATGGATGCCGCCGCGGAGATCGTCGAGCGTGCCGGTCGGCGCGTTCCGGGATCGGCCGAGTGGGCGGCGGAGATCCGTCGCGCGCTCGTTCCCCGGTTCGACGCCGACTCGTCGGGCCGGATCGACCGGCGGATGGAGGTCGCGTCCGTTCCCTGCGCGGTCTGGCAGGCGATCACGTCGACGCATGGGACGATGCTCCGTGCGCTCGGATTCGACGACGGCGCCGGCTACTCCGGCGATCGCATCGGGATCGATGTCGCGGTGCGGACCGACGCGCGCTCGCGCGTCGCGTCCTGCGAGGCGTCCGCCTCGCCGAGCGTCGTCCGGCGCGTGAGGCCGGCCACGGTCGCCGCCCGCGCCGCGACCACGCCGACGGGCAACTACTCGCCCCTCGACGCGATCGCGGGTCTGCGTTCCCTGCCCGAGGAGGAGAAGCGGTTCGCCGCGCGGACGCTGCTCATGGCGTTCTATGATGCCGACCGGTCGGGCTATCTCGACACGGGGCGGGAGCTCGATGCCATCAGCTGTCCCGTCTGGGGCGCGCTGGCCGACGTCTTTCCGGGGTTCGCCGAGGAGTACGGCTTCATCGCGGGGCCGGGCGGCGCGCGTCAGCCGTTCCGCGGGAACATCGTGTTCAACATCGCCGAGCATCTGGCCGAACCGGCATTCAGGCGCGTCACGGCCTGCCGTGCGGGCCGCGCGCCGCCGGTGACGGCGGCCGAGGCGCCTGCCGCCGCGGATCAGGAGCTCCACCTGCCGGCGTCCCTCGTGCAGTTCATCGACCTCGAGACGGCCGTGCGCATCGCCCGGCTGACGCAACGCGCCGAGCCGGGATCCGCGGCCTGGGCTGCGGTCGTGCGCAGCACGCTGCTCGAGGAATACGACCTCGATCGGTCCGGCGTCCTCGATGCGGCGATCGAGGTCGAAGCGGTGCCCTGTGTGGTGTGGAGCACGGTCCGCGCGACGTACGGGGCCGATCTCGGCGGACTCGGTTTCGGGGGGACCAGCCGGTACCTGGGTGATCGGATCGGCATCGCCGGAGGCCAGCGCGAGGCGGTGAGGAGGCGCCTGCAAGCGTGCGGCGTGTGAACGCGCGGGTCGCGATGGCCGGCCGACGGCGCGACCGCGCTCCGCTCCTCGCCCGGGGCTGCGCTGCGGCGTCGTCTTCCCCCGCAGCCACCCCCAGGGAGCGCATGACCGACCCGCTCGCCTCACGCTCCGAGAGCGCGACGGGATTCCGCGCACAGTAGCGTGCGAGGAACCTGTCCAACCTGCGCCACGACGGGACGCCACGGGCCATACTGGTGGGCGAAGCGGTCGTCGTAGACCGTCTGCAGGCGGTGCTGTGATCCGACACCAACCGAACGAGCGGCGACGCGTGAGGCCGCCGGGGTGTGTGGACACCGAGCGCCGCCGGTGCCGCGTCAGGCATGCGCGCTCCGGGACCGAGGAGCGCCGAGCATGCCCCCGACTCGCGCGCAGGCCGTCACCGTGCCGTTGCGCGGCGGGCTGTTTCGACACAACGTGGGCATGGCGTGGGCCTGACGGTGTTTTTTGGAGCGCCCGCCGCAGAAGCCAGCGTTGGACGGAGCCGCGCCGGATGGGGTGTACACGATGACCTTGGACCTGGACGAGTCGGTCGCGCATGCGATGGAGGCCGACGTACGGCTCTTGCCCCTCTTGCCAGAGCTCCTGACCGACGTGTGGGAGTTGGGTCCCTCGGCCGAACAGGTTGTTGCCGCTCTCGAGTCGGTTGGAGTGGAGCCGGATTCCACCGTTCTCGATCTGGCCTGCGGGAAGGGCGCGGTGGCCGTGGCCCTTGCTGAGCAGCTGGGCGTCCGAGTCGAGGGCATCGACGCCTTCGAGCCGTTCCTGCAGGCCGCGCGGGCGCTCGCGGCGGAGCGAGGTGTCTCCCATAGGTGTCGCTTCGCGCAGGGAGACATTCGGAATCTGCTCGGCCAGGAAGAGCGGTACGACGTGGCCCTCCTGCTGAGCGTCGGGCCGGTGCTGGGGGACTATGGGCAGACCATTGCAGGGCTTCGGAGATTGGTCCGCGCGGGCGGGTACATCGCAATCGAGGATGGTTTCCTGGCGGACGGTGTGGCGCATCTGCCCTTGGCTGAAGG
>JAOUHR010000112.1 GCA_029884515.1 Gemmatimonadota bacterium | reverse complement strand
CAAGATGCGCGGCGAGGATCGCGTGGGTCTCGTCTATGTCGGCGATGGTGCCACGAGCACCGGCGCCTTCCACGAGGGGATCAACTTCGCCGCGGTGCAGGGACTCCCCCTCGTCGTCATCGTCGAGAACAACGGCTGGGCCTACTCGACGCCGACGTCCAGGCAATCCGCCGCCGCGCAGTTCGTGGACAAGGCGATCGGCTATGGTGTGTACGGCGAGCAGGTGGACGGCAACGACGTGCTCGCGGTCTATGATTGCACGAAGCGCGCGGTGGACCGTGCGCGCGCGGGCGAGGGTGTCTCGCTCCTCGAGTTCATGACCTACCGCCGCAAGGGCCACGCCGAGCACGACAGCCAGTCGTACCAGCCGAGGGACGAGATCGAGCGCTGGGCGGTGGAGAACGACCCGATCGACCGCTACGTGCGCGTGCTGCTCGACCGCGAGAAGGTCGAGCAGTCGGCGCTCGACGCGATCGACGAGCGCATCGTGCGCGAGGTGGACGCCGCCACCGACGTCGCGGACGCGTCGCCGATGCCGCAGCCGCACGACGCGCTGCTCGGCGTGTACGCGGATCCGCCGGCCGAACGGCCGCTCTGGTTCCGCGAGGGCGCGGACGTCTCCGGCCTCGGCCGCGAGCGCGCGGAAGGGTGGGGCACCTGGGACGCCTCCAAGGAGTCGCACTGATGGCCGGCACCGAGATCACCTACCTCGAGGCCATCCGCGAGGCGCTCACCGAGGAGATGGCGCGCGACGAGAATGTCTTCCTCCTTGGCGAGGACATCGGCGCGTTCGGCGGGGCGTTCAAGGTGACCGAGGGGCTGCTCGACCGGTTCGGCGAATCGCGCGTGATCGACACGCCGATCTCCGAGATCGCGATCGTGGGCGCCGCGGCCGGGGCAGGGCACATGGGGATGCGCCCGGTGGTCGAGATGCAGTTCATCGACTTCCTGGCCAACGCGTACGACATGCTCACGAACTACGTCGCCACGGCGCGGTATCGGGCCTTCCTGCCCTGTCCGATGGTGGTGCGCGGCCCGAGCGGCGGGTACGTGCGCGGCGGGCCGTTCCATTCGCAGAACCCCGAGGCGGGGTTCATCCACACGCCGGGGCTCAAGGTCGTGTATCCGGCCACGGCCGAGGACGCGAAGGGCCTGCTCAAGTCGGCGATCCGCGACGACGACTGCGTGCTCTTCTTCGAGCACAAGTACCTCTATCGCCGCATCAAGGGCGTGATGCCACCGGGCGACCACGTCGTGCCGATCGGCAAGGCCCGCACCGCGCGCGAGGGGACCGACGTCTCGATCATCACCTACGCCGCGACGGTGCACAAGAGTCTCGAGGCGGCGGAACGTCTTGCCGCCGAGGATGGCCTCTCGGTGGAGGTGATCGACCTCCGGACGCTCAGCCCACTGGACGACGAGGCCATCTTCGACACGGTGCGGAAGACCAACCGTGTGCTGATCGTGCACGAGGACACGCGCACCGGCGGCATCGCGGGGGAGATCACCGCGCGCATCAACGAGAGCTGCTTCGCGCACCTCGACGCGCCCGTGCTACGCGTGACGGCGCACGACATCCCGCTCCCCTACGCGCCCGCGCTCGAGGACTTCGTGCTCCCGCAGGTGGACGACATCGTGGTGGCGGCGCGTCGCCTCGCCGCGTGGTAGGATGAGGGCATCATGAGTCTTCCCGAGGGCACCCCCGTCGTCCAGAAGCCCGCCACGTCGCGCGTGGTGGCGATTGGCTGCTTCATGGCCTGGGTCGGCGGCCTCTCCGGCGCGATGGTCGCCGTCCTCGTGTCGAAGATGGTGGGTTGGCTCGGTCGCGCGCCCAGCTGTGACGGCATCCCGTCGTGCGATTGGTACATTTATGCAGCAGTCGGCGGGGCGATCGGCGCCCTGACCCTCCCGTGGTTCGTGGTCTCCGCGTTGCGCCGTTCGCCGGCGCCGGCGGAACCTCCTGACGACAAGCACTGACCGAGGTCGAAGCCGTGGCCCGTATCGACGTGATCATGCCGCAGATGGGTGAATCCATCGCCGAAGGCACGCTCTCCCGCTGGCTCAAGAAGGTCGGCGACGAGGTGAAGCGCGACGAACCGATCTTCGAGATCTCCACCGACAAGGTGGACGCGGAGATCCCGGCCCCCTCGGCGGGCGTGCTCGCGGAGATCATCGTGACCGAAGGGACGACCGTGCCGGTGAACGCGCTCGTGGCGCGCATCGAGACCGAGAAGGGCGCGGCGATCGGGCCCAGCGCCCCCGCCAGCGCCCCCGCCAGCGCCCCCGCCAGCGCCCCCGCCAGCGCCCCCGCCGCGAGCGCTCCCGCTCCGGCTGCCCCGCGCGCGGCCGCGATGGGCGCCTCCGCGTCGGCTGGCCGCGCGCCCGCTGGCGCCGCTGGCGGCGTCTCGTCCACCGGCGCCTCCCATCCCGCGGGCAACGGGAACTCCTTCGAGGACCGCGTCCGCACCAAGTCGTCGCCGCTCGTGCGGCGGATGGCGGCGGAAGCCGGGGTCGACCTCGCCGCGCTCTCCGGGTCGGGCATCGCCGGCCGCGTCACCAAGCGGGACCTGGTGGACTACCTGGAGCACGGACCGCCACGCCCGGCCGTCGGCGCTCCGGGTGCCATGCCGTCCGCGATGCCCGCCGGGCTGCCCGGCGCGCTCGCCGTATCGTCCGTTGGGCACGCGGCGGATCCGACGTTCGCGCCTTGGCCCGGCGACGTGGTGGAGCCGATGTCGAAGATCCGCCGCCTCACCGCCGACCACATGCGCCAGGCGCGGCAGGTGGCCGCGCACGTCACGAGCTTCTTCGAGATCGACCTTACCCGCATCGCCCGCCACCGCGCCGCGACGCGCTTGGCGTTCGAGCAGGAGACGGGCCAGAAGCTCACCTTCCTGCCATTCATCATCCGCGCCGTGGTCGAGAACCTGCGGCGCCATCCGGTGTTGAACGCGGCGGTGAGCGGCACGGACGTGATCCTGCGCAAGCGCTACAACATCGGCATCGCCGTGGCGCTGGATCCCGTGGGCCTGATCGTCCCCGTGATCAAGGATGCGGACGGGCTCAACCTCACCGGGCTCACGCGCGCGGCGAATGACCTGGCGGCGCGGGCGCGGTCCAAGAGGCTCAGCCCGGTGGAGGTGCAGGACGCCACCTTCACCATCACGAACCCGGGCGTGTTCGGCTCCATCATGGGCACGCCGATCATCCCGGTCGGCACGACGGCGATCCTCGGGCTCGGCGCGATCGAGAAGCGCCCGAAGGTGCTCACCGGGTCGGATGGCGAGGACACGATCGCGATCCGCACCTGCGCCTACTTCTCACTCAGCTTCGACCACCGTGTGGTGGATGGTGCCGACGCCGACCGGTTCATGGCCGACCTCAAGAAGACGCTCGAGACCATGTCCGACTGACGATGCCCCGGTCCCTGACCATCCACCGCACCGTGGTGCCCCCGGGCGACCGCGCGAGGTTCTTCGAGCGGTTGCGGGCCAAGGAGGCGCACTATGTCGCCGCCGGGTGCCGGTTCTGGGTGTTCGAGGAGCACGCGGTGCCGGGCGCCTTCGTGGAGTTCTGCGAGGCCGCCGACATCACCACCCTCACCGCCGCGCACGCGGCCGCGCCGGACCCGATCCTCGATCCGGCGCGCATCTATTCCATCGTGGAGTTGTCCTGATGCCGACCCGCCAGCTGGAGATCGACGGCCGTACGTGGCGCGTGTACCCGAGCGGGTACATCACCCAATACGACGCGGACGAGTACGGGCTGATCTTCGTGCACGGCATGGGCGACGCGCGCGAGGTGCGGCTCAGCCGCTACTCGCCCGGCGGCGCCCGTTCCCGCGAGCAGTCCCTGGCCGAGTTCGGCGACGCCGACCTCCGGCGCCTGTTCGCGATGTCCCAGCCGAGCGTGACATCGCCCGAGGCCGGTTACGCGCCGTGAGCGCTGACGCGGGCGCGACACCCGTCGCGCCCCACGTGGACCTCCACGCCCACTCCACCGCTTCCGACGGATCGCGGAGTCCGACCGAGGCCATGATGGCGGCACATCAGGCCAGACTCGCCGCCGTCGCCCTCACGGACCACGACACGCTGGGCGGGATCGCGGAGGCACAGGTCGCCGCGGATGCGGTCGGGCTGCGCCTCGTGCCGGGCGTCGAGTTGAGCGTGCACCAGGGCCCGCTGGAGGTCCACCTCCTCGGACTGCACATCCGTGACGTGGGCGCGATGCAGGCGAAGCTCGAGCAAGTCCGCGCGCACCGCCGCGCGCGCGCGGAGTCCATCGTTGCACGCCTCACGTCGCTTGGCGTTCCACTCGAGATCGAAGCCGTGCTCACGGAGGCGGCGGGTGGCGCGGTGGGGCGGCCGCACGTGGCGAGGGCGCTGATCGCGGCGGGCCACGTGAAGGACTCCCGTGAGGCCTTTGACCGGTTCCTCGGCGCGGGCCGGCCGGCGTACGTGGAGAAGGAGCGGCTCGAGGTCGCGGACGGGATCGCGCTCATCCACGAGGCCGGCGGGATCGCGGTGCTCGCCCACCCGCAGGCCGAGGGACGACGCGAACGGATCGAGCCGATGGTCGCCCTCGGCCTCGACGGCCTCGAGGTGCGGCATCCGAGCCACTCATCGGAGGACGCCAAGCGCATCACGGCGCTCGCCGAGTTCTTCGGCCTCGTGCCAAGCGGCGGCTCGGACTGGCACGGCGCGATGCAGGGAGGCCGCGTGCTCGGCTCGCTGCGGGTGCCGCTCGCCTGGCTGGAGGCGCAGGATGCGCGTGTGGCGCTGCGGCGTGCGGGGTGAGGGCTGGGTGCGCCGCGCGGCTGTGCCGCGCGGCCGTCACGTGAACGCCACATGACGATGCCATGAGTGCCTCCGGCAAGGCCGTCTCGCCTTCGGAACGGTCGCCTGCCCGCCAGCGGGTCGCGCTCGTGACCGGTGCCGGGCAGCGCGTCGGGCGCGTGATAGCGCTCGCGCTCGCGCGCGCGGGGTGGCGGGTGGGGGTCCACTTCCACGCCTCGGCGGAGGGCGCGCAGGGAACGGTTGCGGAGATCGAGCGTGCGGGCGGCACCGCGCGTGCCTTCCGCGCCGATCTCGCCGATCCCGCGTTCGCCGAGCCGCTGGTCGCGTCCGTCGTCGAGGCTCTCGGCGGTCTCGACGCGCTCGTCAACTCCGCGGCCGGGATGGAACGCTCTCCCATCGGCGCGACGACCGCCGCGCAGTTCGACGCGATCGTCGCGCTCAACCTTCGCGCACCCTTCCTGCTCTCGCAGGCGGCCGCACGGGTGATGAGGGCGGGAAGCGCGATCGTCCACATCGCCGACCATATGGCCGATGAGCCTTGGCCGGACTACGCGGTGCACGGAGTGAGCAAGGCGGGGGTCGCGGCGCTCACGCGGCACCTCGCGTCGGCGCTCGCGCCGGGAATCCGCGTGAACGCCGTCTCGCCGGGTTTCGTGCTCGCGCCGCCGGGGTTCCCCGTCGCTGCTGCCGAGCGGTTCGCCGCCGACACGCCGCTCCAGCGGCTCGGCACACCCGAGGACGTCGCCGGTGCGGTGCTCTACCTGCTCGACGCGCCGTTCGTGACGGGAGAGGTCCTGCACGTGGACGGGGGACGCCGTGTCCGCCGCTGACGCCGCGACCGTGCAACGGTACGGTGACGTGGTGGTGGTGGGCGGCGGCTGCTACGGGTCGTACTACGTGCGCCAGCTGCACCGCGCGCGGGAGGCTGGCGCGCTGGCGTGGGAACGCCTCATCGTCGTGGATCGTGATGCCGAGTGCGCCGTGGCGACGGCCGACCTCGCGGTGGAGTTCGTCTGCCGCGACTGGACGCTCTTCTTCAACGAGTACCTCGGACGCGTCGCCTCGCGGGGCGCCGGGACCGCCGCGCGTCATGCGATCGTTCCCTCGCCACTCATGCCGCACCTGATGTCGCATTGGGTCGTGGCGCGCGCGCGCGCCCGCTGGCCCGGCCGCGACATCAAGCTCGCGGCGCTCGAGGGCGCGCTCGACGTCCCTTGGCAGCGCACCGGCGATGACGGCACGCACTACGCGAGCTTCGCCACATGGATGTGTCCCATCAACTGCATCGAGCCGCACACCTGTCCGCACACGCGTGGCCCCCGCGCGTGGAGCCTGCCGCCGACGGTACGCGCATTCGTCGAGACCGAGCGCCTGCGGGGACGCCGCCTCGAGGGGCCGGCGATCCTGCATTGCGTCCACCGCGCGTACGGCGTGGGCATGTTCGGCGTGGACGAGGTGCTGGCCGCCGATGCGCTCGTGGCGGAGACGGCGTCGGCGCGCCCTGCGGAGGTGCTCGTGGGGACGGTCTCGCACTGCCACGGGGCGCTCGCGATCCTCGCCCTCGGTGAGGTTCCGGTCGCCGATCGGACTGGCGTGCCGGTGATCGCCGA